>CAYFTD010000030.1:0-1920 GCA_964345915.1 uncultured archaeon | reverse complement strand
CAGGGTACAATGAAGGGTGGGGGTTATGTCGTCTATGTCAAGGGTATCGGTGACGCTGTGGAGGAAGCGATTAGATCGGTCGAGGGTGATGCTCAAGCAGTATTCTTCATGAACCCGACCCGCATTGAGGAGGTGGAGACCATCTCGAGAAACATAGAAGTGATGCCGCAGAAGAGCACATTCTTCTATCCTAAAGTGTGGACGGGCTTTACAATGAACAAGCTGCGATAGGTGATTCAGATGACAAAGAGAGTTTACAACTTCTATGCAGGTCCTGCAACACTACCATTGCCAGCGCTTGAGAAGGCGCGAGAAGAGCTCCTAGACTTCGCTGGCACCGGTATGTCAATACTTGAGATCTCTCACAGATCCAAGGAATACGACAAGATGCACAATGAAGCATCTGATTTGATACGCGGATTGATGGAGATTCCGGAAGAGTACAAGGTTCTTTGGCTTCAAGGTGGTGCATCAAGTCAGTTCTTCATGGCACCTGTCAACTTGCAGATGCCAGGGAAACCTATGCAATACGTGGACACAGGAACATGGTCTTCGAAGGCACTGAAAGAAGCAAAGCTCTATGGAGAAGTAGAGGTCGTTTCCTCGTCGAAGGATGACAACTATTCATACATTCCAAAAGGTGTCAGATTCAGTGAGAATGCGGCCTTTGCCCACATTACGAGTAACAACACAATCTATGGGACACAATGGCAGCAATGGCCTGAAGTTCCAGACTCAGTTCCACTCGTCTGTGACATGTCTTCTGACCTCTTGGCTAGGAGAATCAACGTGAAGGACTTCGGAGTGATCTATGCTGGTGCGCAGAAGAATCTCGGACCCGCAGGAGTCACGCTTGTAGTGCTGAGAGAGGATTTGGTTGATAGGGTCCCCGAAGATGTTCCGACGCTAATGAAATGGAAGACTGAGGTAGAGAAGAACTCCCTGTTTCACACTCCTCCATGTTTTGCAATATACGTCTGTAAGCTTGCACTTGAATACTGGAAAGAAGCTGGGGGTATTAAGAAGATAGAGAATCACAACATGGAGAAGGCCAAGATACTCTACGATGTGATTGATGGTTCAGATGGGTTCTACAAAGGACATGCGAGGGAAGACTCCAGGTCTTTGATGAACGTCACATTCACTTTGGCGAATGCTGACCTTGAAGCCAAAGCTGTCGCTGAAGGACTAGAGCAGGACCTCGTCGGCCTGAAAGGACACCGGTCTGTAGGAGGGATGAGAGCGTCTATCTATAATGCGATGACATTGGAAGGCGTCAAGAAGCTGGCTGAGTTCATGACTAGCTTTAAGGAAAGCAACCAGTGACAGCATTCGTTATAGACAAGTGCAGTTGCTCATACTCCGACGCTAAGAGTGAAATCTCTGCTACCGATGCTGCTTCACAATCTCGAGGAACTTCTTGACATTTTCAGTGATGACCTCGAATCGTCCTTCCTTTATTGCTGTCTTATCGGTGATTGCGCTTCCAACGCCCAAAGCAAAGACTCCTGCTTCCATCAAAGGTCCTGCAGTATCGAGATTTACGCCTCCTGTGGGTACCAAAGGAATGTGCGGAAGAGGGGCTCTAACAGCCTTGATGTATCTGGCTCCTCCCAGATTCCCACACGGAAACACCTTGACAGCATCAGAGCCAAGATTGTAGGCGTCAAGAATCTCTGTGGGGGACAGTGCGCCAGGGATACATGGTTTGGAATGTTTCTTCGTGGCATCAATAAGCTCCTTTGAGTACCCCGGACTAACAATGAACTCACTTCCAGCAGCCACAGCCTCATCTACCATCTTGGCACTCAGGACCGTCCCTGTGCCAACTAGGACATCGTCACCAAGTTCCTCCGTTAGTTGCCTAACTACGTCTGTGGCTCCAGGCACACTGAATGTGACTTCGATAATCCTAACCCC
>CAYFTD010000029.1:0-2223 GCA_964345915.1 uncultured archaeon | reverse complement strand
GCCACTGGTCCTCCTTCTGATGTTCTTTCAGATCCGAAGTCATTGACAGCACAGTACCTGGCCGGGGAGCGGCAGATTCCAGTGCCTATTGAGAGAAGGCAAGGCAACGGCGAGAAGATCGTCTTGAGTGGGGCAAGGCAGCACAATCTGAAGAACATCACAGTGGAGTTTCCGCTTGGTAAGATGGTCTGTGTGACAGGAGTTTCTGGATCAGGCAAGAGCACGTTGACATACGAAACTCTGTACAAGACTCTAGCCAGACAAATGAACGATGCGTCTCTTTTGCCTGGTGACCACGACGGTGTTGAGGGGATTGAGTCGATAGACCGACTGATACTAGTTGATCAATCGCCGATAGGACGAACCCCTCGCTCAAACCCAGCGACCTACACGAAGACATTTGGGGAGATCCGGGACCTCTTTGCAAAGATGCCCGAGGCCAAAGCTAGAGGATATGGGCCTGGCAGATTCAGCTTCAACACTCGTGAAGGTCGATGTGAGAAGTGCCGGGGCAGCGGTGTTCTGCGAGTTGAGATGCACTTCATGAGTGACGTATACATGACTTGCGATGTGTGTAAGGGCAAGCGCTTTGACAGAGAAACCCTAGAGGTGACCTACAAGGACAAGAGCATCACAGATGTCCTTGAAATGACAATTGAGGAGGCATTGGAGTTCTTCTCAGACATCCCAAAGATTGCTGACAAGCTCGCCACTTTAGTTGCGGTCGGACTTGGCTATCTAGAACTTGGACAGCCAGCGACGACTCTGAGTGGGGGTGAGTCTCAACGGATGAAAATAGCATCAGAGCTTTCCAGGCGAAGCACCGGGAAGACACTCTACCTACTTGATGAGCCAACCACGGGACTGTCTGCATCTGACGTTCATGTTCTTTTGAGAGTCATCAATCGGCTAGTTGATGCAGGAAACACTGTGATCATTGTCGAACACAATCTTGAGGTTGTCAAGACAGCCGACTGGCTCATTGACCTCGGTCCGGAAGGGGGTGACAGCGGCGGTGAGATCGTTGCACAAGGTACGCCCGAGGAGGTGTGCGATATCTGGAATTCGTACACAGGCAATCACTTGAGGTCAGCACTCTTCGGTCCCAACGTTCGGTATGGCCCATTGAACTGAGCCTTAGTCCAATCTACTCACTCTACTAGAACCGCGCCTTCCATTGTCGATTTCTCGTCAGCCTCTTCAGATTTTGGTCCGTCTCACAATTCTATATTAGAGGAGATTGACAACTTGCAGTAGTCCGCCGGGAGGACAGGTACAGATGGGCCAGAATGATGAACCGACAACTTCCGCACCGCGAATAACGGGCATTGTGAGAACTCGTACAACGGCCTATGAAGACGATTTGAGGCGGCGACTATCTGCATTTCCTCGAGATGCACAGTCATGGTATTCTCTCGGTCGACATCTGAGGACTCTTGGTCGTTTTGATGAAGCTGAGGCAGCACTGAGAAAGGCCATATCCATCAATCCACGACCACCACACTTCTGGTTGGAGCTCGAGGGTACGCTCGAAGATCTCGGGAAGAGGGCTGTCGAACCAGCCACCACAAAGACTAGAGATTCTGTTGCACACAGCCTCGAAAGTCTTCGTCGAATAGAGAAGCGCACTCTCCGCGATACTAGCGAAGTTTCCCCGTGCATTTCCTGCAAGGACTATACTTACTACGGCTGTTCAAGAGGACAGGTCTGCGAAGCAATTCTGAAATGGCGGTCAGAAATGACCAGTGGACATGAATAGATATCCTTCTTGAAACGACTGAGTGGGGACCCCGGGCTCGCAGCTTCCGAATCACTGATTTATGGTATTCTTATCAGTGGAGGTCGAGCACTCAAGGATGATTCAGAATGTCTGATTTGGCTAAGCTAGTAGATGACCTCCCCGACGTTCCAGGAGTCTATCTCTGGAAGGACGAGGCCGGAGGTATTCTGTATATTGGCAAGGCAAAGTCATTGAGGAAGAGAGTATCATCCTATCTACGGAATAGTCTGATGCGAAGGACAGCTGAGATGGTGTTTGCTGCAAGAGATCTTGACACGATAGTCACCAATACTGAAAGGGAGGCGCTAATCCTTGAGGCCTCTCTCATCAAGGAGCATAAGCCTCCCTACAATCTCGCACTGAAGGACGATAAGAAGCACGCTTGGATCAAAGTGGACTTGGAGAAGCCGGTTCCGGTCTTTGAAATAACTCGTGACACTGAG
>CAYFTD010000028.1:0-2301 GCA_964345915.1 uncultured archaeon | reverse complement strand
AGGCGGCAAGTATGACCCCGCACCCTATGCAGAGCCCGCAGACGCAGTGGTCTACATCTGCAGCTGCGACAAGGATGTACCTGCATTACTGATGGCTTCAGCCCGCATAGACCTGCCCTCCATCTTCGTCCTAGGAGGATCCATGTTTCCAGGCCGATGGAAGAATGAAGACATCGTCTGCTGCACAGACGGTCAGCGCTTGTCCCGGGACCTCGCAGCCGGAGTGATAACGAAAGAGGAGTGGATTGAGTTTCAAAACAGTGTTATGCCCTGCTCTGGCTCGTGCGGTCCAATGGGAACTGCGAACACAATGCAAAGCGTGGCCGAAGCGCTTGGCATGGCTTTGCCGGGGTCGGCTTCTATTCCTGCAGCTTTGGCTGAGGCTTATCAGAAGGCTGAGGAAAGCGGACGAAAAGTGATGGAGTTGCTAGAGGGAGACGTTAGGCCAAGAGACATAATGACTGAAAAGGCCGTGGAGAACGCCGTGAAGGTGCTCATGGGGCTTGGCGGGTCAACGAACGCTGTTATCCATTTGACAGCTATCGCAAGACAGCTTGACATCAATCTGCCGCTAGATAGGTTCGACGAGATCAGCAGGAAGACTCCCTACATAGTTGATGTCAAACCGAGTGGCGGATGCGCCGCAACAGATGTTCACAGTGCAGGAGGCATACCTGCAGTTATGAAGCAGCTGGAACCACTACTGAACTTGGACGTTCTCACTGTGACGGGAAAGACCCTAAAGGAAAACTTGGCGAAAGCAGTTGTAAGAGACCCAGAGATCATCACACCGATAGACAAACCGATTCTGCCAGAAGGCGGAATAGCCATACTTAAGGGGAATCTAGCTCCCAACGGAGCGGTCCTCAAACATTCCGCCTCGAGAAATCGTGAGCTTCTCCATCATAGAGGCCCCGCTATGGTTTTCAACTCGCCAAGAGAAGCTTGGCAGCATCTGTCGAAGGAGAATCTGGATGTTACAGAAGGTCATGTCCTGATCCTGAGATACCAAGGGCCGAAAGGCGCTTGTATGCCAGAGACAGGCCCCCTGCCAATACCAACGGCCCTGGCCAGAGAAGGTGTCGAGGATATGGTGAGGATCACAGATGCGAGGATGAGCGGCACAAACTTCGGAACGATAGTTCTTCACATCTCACCTGAAGCCTACGTCGGCGGCCCACTCGCCGCCGTGGAGGACGAGGATATTGTCGAACTCGACCTCACCAAGAGGCTTCTCGAAGTCAAACTAACAGATAAGCAGATCAAAGAGAGGCTTGAAGCTTGGACCCCTCCAGAACTGAGCTACAACTACAAGAGGGGACCACATGCCCTATGGTTCAACTTCTGCACACAAGCACATGAAGGATGCGTCTATCCCTTCATGTAAGGAAATAGCCCCACACATGCATGCATACTCACCACGCTGAAGAAGTAACTTGCTAACCATCGGGTTTTCTTAGTACTTGGACCTCTAAGGCAGATTAGGGCTTCTTAGCGTAGATGGCATAAGCTGGGTTTCCCTTGAAACCAGAGATCCGAGCTGCTTTTTCAATATCATCTAACTCTCTCAAGAAAGCAGTCTGCAAGTCGCGGGATGTTATTCTGTGAATATAAGGCCTAAGCAGACCTGACCAGTTCTTCAGGTATCTTGAGTCTAGAAGGATGCCGTTGTCAATTCTTCTCCAGTAGATGTCCCCAAAGCCGATTTCCTCTAGCCGCTCTTTCACCCAATCAGGAGACCAGTTAACCTCATGAGAGTCTCGTATCAATTCCGCAGTAGCCCGTTCCAACCCTGCAAATCGCATGTAAGTAACTTGAGCGTCATCTACATCACCTTCCATCCCAAGCTCTGCTGTCATGCACAAGAATCCGCCAGACTTCAGAACCCTGAAGAACTCCTTGAGAACCGGTATGGTCCCTCCTGGCGTATAATCTTCTATTGGGCCTAACGTGCCATATGCAACGACCAAATCTATTGACCTAGTTTCTACGAAATCAAGATTACGCAGGTCGGCCTCGTGTAAAGAAACCTTGGCCAACAGGTCTTCTTTACACAGTTTTCTCCTAGTGGCCTCTAAACAACTTGGGTCTATATCTACGGAGATGATAGCGCCATTTCCTATCCGCTTCGCCAGAAATGTGGTCATCGCTCCTTCTCCAGTACCTGCATCCAAGACTGCGATGTCCTTAACAACCAGTGGTTTCAGCGTTTCGAGTTTTCTCTGGTCAGCCAATTTCTCATAGTCCAATATCTGTTGCCTCTTCCTTAAGGCGGGATGGTATCTTTCAGTATACTCATGC
>CAYFTD010000027.1:0-3310 GCA_964345915.1 uncultured archaeon | reverse complement strand
TCTGTGGTCACATAGGTCCTCATCAACAAACACCATGCTGCCTTTCTTAGCCCCTTTGAGATACAGATCAAAGGCCTTCTGAGACATGAAGACGCTGTAGTCTGCTTCTCGAACTTTGGGATATCGAATTGGCTCATCACTGATTATGATCTCGCTCTTCGCTGCCGTCCCTCTTGCCTCCGAACCGTAACTCTGTGTCTGAACGGCCTCTAGTCCTGCATGTACGACCGCAGCATGCCCTAATATGACTCCTGCAAAGACGACGCCCATTCCACCTGTGCCTGCTATTCGAATCTCTTTCCTCATGACTCTTCAGTCCTCTAGATCACTGTAGACCTCTTTCAGCGATTCCAAGAACGTCTGTTCTTTTCTGTCGGCAAAGACACCTAGGTCCATCTCATCGTGCGTGGGAGTCTTGCAGTCCAGGGGTTCGTCCTTCTTGCGAATTGGGAGTTTCTTGAACCATGCAAGCATATCCACGGCAGTTCCGGCTTCTGTCCTCCGACCATATGCCACCGGGCATTGGGACAGCATCTCAATGAAGGAGAATCCTTTGCGTTTCAGTGCAGTCTTGATAGCTCGGGAGGCCTGAACTGGGTGAGCAGTTGACCATCTGGCCACGTAGTTTGCTCCAGCAACAGCCACCAAGCGTGCAAGGTCGAAGGGACGTTCAGGGTTGCCATATGGAGTAGTAGATGTGCGGTCTCCGATGAACGTGGTAGGACCGACCTGTCCTCCGGTCATGCCATAGATCCAATTGTTGGAGCATATGACAGTCAAGTCCATGTTTCGCCGGGCCGCGTGAATTAGGTGGTTTCCCCCAATCGCGGCTAGGTCCCCATCACCACTGATTACCACGACCTCAAGCTCGGGTTGGACAATCTTCAGTCCTGTGGCTGCTGCAATTGCACGTCCATGTGCAGTATGGAGCGTGTCCGCACGAAAGTGTGGTGAAACAATCCAGGCTCCACACCCAATTCCAGAAACGAACGCGAAACGGCTAAGATCCTCATGCCCTAGATCACTGACCGCCTTGAGAAATGAGTTTGCGATTGTTCCATTTCCACAGCCAGGGCAGAACGGTGTGGGCAAGACCTCCTCTCGAAGGAATTTGCGAGAGAAATGGACTTTGGACGTTGCCAATTGAGACACCTCGTTGTTGACACGGGCACCGCCCTCTCACGGCTAATATGTGATTCTCAGGCGGCAAGCCCACTGTCCTTTGTTAGAGCATCACTTTTAAAACGACATGGAAAGACGCGTCAACTGCATAGATTACATTGTAAGGTGATATTAGAATGTCAGAAGTCGCAGCAATGCGTGCCTTCAATCGCGAGCTTGCCTCAGTTGTGGGCGCAACCGTTGAAGTGAAGACTAGCGCAGGCGAAACATACGTCGGTACCTTGAAGGGAATCGACCAGAACAGCCTCAGCATTGTGCTCTCAGATGTGGAAACCAAGAAGGGACCAATTCCGAGGATATTCATCTACGGAAGTTCTATTGTGTCCTTCTCTGTTGCTGAGAGAGAGATTAGCCTCGAGGGCTTGGTCAAAGAGCTTGAGAAGGCATTTCCTCCAGGGGGTGTACAGTACTTCCCTGAAACATCGGTCGTTCTGGTGATGAACAAAATCAGAATCACACCAGAGGGTGTTGATGGAACTGGACCTCTCTACGAACGCGTGGCACAGATTGCTGATGAATGGTTCAAAGAACATGGTCTCGACTAGTGCTTTGACATGAAACACGGATACATGCGAAAGCTCTACGACTAGAACAGTCCAGAATAGGTTAGAATAGATTCATGCTGCGACTCTGAAATCTGATGGACTGACTCAGAGAATCCTTTTTAGACCCAGCTCGTCCAGGTTCTTTTGCCTAGCCTCAGGAGGCTTGCGTTCCAGTAACTTTCTCTCTAACGGTTTCAGCCGGTCTTCCCAAGTTCCTTCATTGGATGGCGCGTGGAACTTACCGAATCTCTTAGCTTTGGGAGAAACAGAACTGGACGCAGATGTGCTCACGTGGGCAGCCAGAATGCCGAGTTCAGATAGCCTGGCCCTCCTGACCGATTTCATCGTGGGCTCTTCCTTAGACCGAGGCAGAAGCTGAGGGCTCTTTACTCCAGTGAGAATCAACATGACACGAAGCACTCCACTCAGTCTTGGATCTACACGAGCTCCCCAGATGACGTTCGCATCAGGGCTCATCTTGTCTGACACAATCTCGCCCACTCTGTTTGCCTCAGCTAGAGACATATCAGGTCCTCCTGTGATGTGTATGAGAGCCCCAGTAGACCCACGCCATTCCACTTCTAGAAGGGGACTGTTGAGAGCATTTCTAATAGCTTCGTTTGCCCTCTCAGAACCAGTGGCCTCACCTAGCCCCACAAGAGCAACTCCTCCATTGCAAATGATGGTTCGAACATCTGCATAATCGAGGTTTATCAGACTGGGCATTGTGATTGTTTCAGTGATTCCCTTCACCATGTTGGCGAGGACTTCGTCGGCGACTCCAAACGCCTCTTCGAGTGGTAGGTCGGGCACCAGCTCCATGAGCTTCTGGTTGTCAATCACAACTGCTGTGTCAACATTCTCCTGGAGTCGCGCCAGTCCCGCAGTTGCCTTGTCGACACGCGTCCTCTCAAGGCTGAAGGGCATAGTGACAACGCCCACTACTATTGCATCATTCCTCTTTGCTATCTCGGCAATTACTGGTGCTGCGCCTGTTCCTGTGCCTCCACCCATGCCGGCCGCAATGAAGACCAAGTCAGCATCGCGTAATAGCTCTGTCAGCTGTTGTGCCGACTCTTCAGCCGCCGCCTGACCCACATGAGGATAACCTCCAGCTCCAAGACCCCTAGTGATTCTCTCACCGATGAGGAGTTTCCGATGAGCGATAGTCACAGCGAGGTGTTGTCTGTCTGTGTTCACGGCGATGCACTCGGCCCCTTGGATTCCAATTGTCATCAATCGCTTCACTGTGTTGTTGCCGGCCCCGCCACAACCTACAACGACAATTCTGGCCTGTCCCATGTCTCGAGTAGCTATTCCACTTCTCTCAGTACGACTGTGTTCTCTTGCTGAATCGATAAGAGTCCTCATCGCTCTGCTACCTCCCCACCTGTAGCAGTACCCTGCAGAGTCCTCTCCCAAAGTTCGCGCTTCAACAGATCGCGAATCGCTATTCTGATTGCCTCTGAGCGGTTTGGATAGAGGCCTCGATTCACTAGGCGCTGTATATCGTCGATGATTCTCTCAGGAAGATGCACAGCAATGAGACGCATTACTAGTCCTCTTGAGAGAGGTCATACTAG
>CAYFTD010000026.1:0-6299 GCA_964345915.1 uncultured archaeon | reverse complement strand
CTCGATGAAGTGAAGCCCCTGCTGAATGACGTGAGTACGCAGCTTGATGGACTGAGCTATCACCGGACCGAGTTCAAAGAATTCTATGAACATGGCGAGTTGTCTGTGAATGAACTGCCTGTCTGTGCTCTGCCAGACATCAAGGTAGTGGGGAGCAACTTTCTGAAGAATGACAAAGCCGAAGGGACCATGTACATCACCAACAAGAGGTTAATCTTCGTCGCTGAAACTGGCAGGCTTCGTAAGAAGACCGAGATTGTGTTTGACTTCCCACTAGTTTACCTGAAGGAGATAGAAGAGGACGGTCGCCTGAGAAAGAAGCTTGTCCTCAAGATGAAACAAGGGAACGTGCGGATAAGCTGCAATGAGGAAACGAAGAAGATCCTGCCGGACTACATTGAGATTGCCAGACGCTTTGAGAGGTACATGCAGACTGACCTTCAAAGAGTAAGAAAGATTGAGCAGAAATCGGTGAGCATCAGCGATGTGCGACTTAAGATCGAAGGCTTGATCTATTCTCTCCTATCAGGTGGCAATGAAGGGTTTCAAGATGAGGTGCTTGCAAGACGGTGGCTGAACGCCAGGACAGAACCCATTCCCACGAGGATGCGTGACTATGCCTCAAGAAACGACTACCATGACAGCTCAAAGAGGTTCAGAAACCACTTGGAAGATACTGTAGGTCGGGCTGACTATGGAACAAGAGGTAAAGACGCACAATTGGAAATGTTACGAAAAGATGCAATGGAAATCGATGGAGCCATTGACGAAACAATTCGATTAATGCGTAGCGGCCATTTAGTCACCGAGGACTTCATCAGAAGATATCGTGGACTTATGCGTGACTCATACCATACGAGAAGAGAGATCGAACGTGTTGCCAGGGAATTGGGCAGATACGTATGTTAGTTAGATTCCAAGTTCGCGCTCTAACTCTTTGATGTCTTCCTCTAGAGACTCGGATTCTGATACAGGCTTGGCCACAGCAGAGGCGTCTAGAAGGCCTGCCTCTACATCGAGTTCCTGCATTGCACTTGATAGATCTTCAGAACTCACGTCCATGGTCAAGTCAAGTGCTTCACCCGAAATACTGGCCTCAATCTCGAACTCATCAAGTCTTCGTGCAATCTCATCGACGTTCTCAACAAGCTTCTTTGCATCTGAAGTGTTTCCGAGCATTCCTAGAATCTTACCAACCTCTTCCAATGCGCGGCTTGTCTTTGCAGATGTCTGTGCCCGATTCAGGTGAGCAAGTATCTTCAGTATCTGAAGGCGCGATTTGTCTACGGAAAGTGCGAACCTACGAAAGCGAACCATCTCGGTCGCATAAGTTCGGAATGCCTCAACCTGGCCGGCTTTCCTGGCCTTTACGGCCCTGGCCTTTGTGTCCCGCTCCTCTTTCTCTAGCTTGTTTCTCTGTCGTTCCAGCTGTTTGGCTAGGATTCTTAGCTGACTGGATACTTCGCCAGCGTCAGGTCTCTTGCGACCCCATGAGAACGCCTTCCTAAGTGAATCCAAGAAAACTCACCACGTCTACGGGACATATTCCCTGAAGTCTAGCTTGGAAGTTCCGCGTTTAAACCTTCGCAGGACAGGCCAATCTAGGAGTCACATCATCAGGAGTATACACGTATAGTAACAGTCACACAGAAGTTATTAACGTCAGAAGGCCCCAATAGACCTGAACTCGGATGTCTGATAGGTTAGACCTAGGCTTGAAGAAACTTCTCGACAAGGCCATAGAACTGGACCAGAGGGGCATGAAGAAGGAGGCATCGCAGTACTATCTCAAGGCAAGCAAGGTCTTGATCAAGCTGTCTAACGCATCATCTCTTCCTTCTGTCAAGAAGCACTATATGGAAAGGGCTCAGGAATGTGTTGACAGAGTCAGATACATCTCCGGTATCAAGAAGAAAGCCAGGGGGCCTCCCGACGGTCTGACGACTCCTCTATCACCAAGCCCTGTCAAAGATACAGAGGTCATCAGTGAAGCAGAACAAGAAGCCGAAGCGGAAATGGATGAAGACACTCGAAGACTCCAAGAGATGATTGCGGACACGATTATCTCAGAGAAGCCCAATACAAAGATGTCAGAGGTGGCTGGCCTTGAAGCAGCAAAGCAGGCCATCAACGACGCGATTGTTGCGCCAATGAAACATCCCGAGCTCTTCAAGGCGAAAGCTAGACAACCATGGAGGGGAATCCTCTTCTATGGTCCAGCAGGTTGCGGAAAGACTCTAATCGCAAAAGCAGTAGCTGCCGAGGTCAATGCCACATTCTTCAATGTTTCAGCAGGAAACATAGTCAGCAAATGGCTAGGAGAATCGGAGAGGCTCGTCATGACCCTGTTTCAACTGGCCAGGAAGAGTCAGCCAGCGATAATATTCATGGATGAGCTTGACTCAATCGGGGTTTCCAGGTCCGGCGACGATGTTGGAGGAGAGAGACGTCTGAAGACCCAGCTATTGACAGAACTTCAGGGACTTGCTAGTGATGCTCAGGATAGAATAACTGTGATTGGCGCTACCAACTTGCCATGGGAGCTGGATTTCGCGCTCAGATCTCGCTTTGAGAAGAAGATTCATGTTCCACTTCCTGATAAGACTGCACGAAAGAACATCTTTCAAATCCATATGGAGGACATCGAGGTTTCATCGGACATTGACTACGATGAGCTTGCGGACCTCAGCGAAGGATATAGCGGCCGAGACATCAGCGTTGTGTGCAGAGAGGCAGCAATGGAGCCGATAAGAGACCTCCAACATACGGGCCGAATGGATGAGGAAGAAGAGATTCTAGATATTCGTCCTGTTTCCCGAGAGGACTTTCTCAACGCAATCGAGAACATAAGACCGGCCACTTCTCCTGAGGATGTCAAGAGATACATCGACTGGGCGGAGGGTTCGTAGGCCTTGGGAGTCAAAGAAAGGCGCAAAGAAAAGGAGAAGGCAAAGACTGCGTCGAAGACTGTAGAGGAAGATATCGAACCTGCAAAGGAAATTCAACCCCAGAGCATTGAAGAAACTCACACACCTGTCGTCGAGATAGTTGAACAGGAATCAGAGATCGTTACAGAGGCTGCCATGGAGGAGGTTGCCGAGGCAGTCACAGATGAGGTCACAACAGCAACTGTGGAAACCATTCTACTCCCTCCATGGGGCAGTCAGAACGAAACCGAATGGATGTACAGCATACCCCCCAGGGAAGAAGACAAGAGGATGTGGGCGGAGGAGTGGGCAGACTTTGTATTGGGCTGGGCTGAAGCAAATGGGATTCATGTACTCTCCGTCACTACTTTCATCAAGGAGCCTCCTTTCAACGAGATCTCTGGGAAGTTAGATTCATTCCAGCTGATTGGAGAGGTGTTGGTCGACAAGAAGATTGCCGAGTGGCTTGACGAGGCGAGAAGACAGCTCCGAGTCTATTGGAGATTTCTTGAGGAATGGGCTGACATCGTGTATCAATGGGCAATGAAGTCAGGAAAACTAAGACTCGATGTGAAGTCCATTGTTATCCAAGAAGAGGAACAGGGTTTTGCAAGTCTGCCCGAGAAGGACATTCACATAATCATGAAAATCATGGTTGAGAAGGGAATGGCGACCTGGGTCGATAAGATCAAAGGTGCCATTAAAGTCAAAACCTAGAACTCAAAGAGCAGATCCAAAGGATTGGTCACTCTTGTCCCTGGCCCTAAGACCGGGAAAGTAGTAGCGGCCTCCGGTGGAGAAACGAATGTCTGCCACGGCCATTCCAGCATCAACTAGGCTTGCGAGGACCTGACGTGCATGGTCTTCTGACCATTTGAACTGCATCATTACTTCCTCAACCGAAACATGGCCTTTTGATGCCGCCAAGTTGACAACGTCCGCCTGGTCTCTTCTTAGCTCCAAGGGGCGAAGCTCGACCACTTTCACACCGCCTCTAAGAGTGCGAATTCCAGGGATAAGGCCATGTTCCGCCACTCGATTCACGGCCTCTATCACATCACTGTAGCTCACAGCCTTGAGCTCAGGGAGACGTTTGACAACCTCGACGATTAGTTCTGCCAGGCCCATGAGACCTTTGGAGGCGTTTGCAGTGGCAACGTCAAGTATAGCGAGCCCGATGTAGTCATAGTATTCCTCTTGGGACATTCCGTCCGCTCTTGGATGAGTTTCGGACCTTTGAAGATTCAGCAATTGAATGGCATCAGCAAATCGTTCTGGTAGCCTCTCCATCTCCATGAAAGAGCTGACGTCAAGCCCTATCCGTCTGAAGTCATCGATATTGTCCTTGACCTCTCTTGTCAGTGCTTCAGACTCTCTTTGATATGACCTGATATCGACCACTCCCAAATCGAACATCTTCTTCAGTTGGTCCAGTGTGGCTATCGATGCATAGAGTTCTGACTGAAGTCGCTCCTGCATAGAGGTCTACCTTCATTCAACTACAAGACCCAGAGCGGGCTGTGTGAAGAGATTGGGGAGTTGCCACTATAAGAGAGAGTATTATTCACATGCACACTAAGGAGTGATTCTGTCTCTGTCTCTCGGAAGCAGTGTTGCCTCTCTGATGTTTTCAATCTCGAGTAGCTGCATTGTGAGCCGCTCCACGCCCAACCCAAGACCTCCATGCGGTGGTGCTCCGAACTTGAAGGGATCAAGGTAGAACGCGAAGTCATCCGGATTGAAACCCTTTGCTTTGAATCTCTCTACGAGGAGGTCATAGAGGTGAATGCGCTGGCTACCGGTTGTGATCTCCATGCCTTTGTAGGTGAGGTCGAAACTCTCAGTCATTCCCTCATCTGTGAGACTAGGCATTGTATATGCAGGGCGCAATTCCAGAGGATAGTGCGTTATGAAGACCATATCAGTGCCGTATTTCCTTGGAAAGATCTCTCCAAGGAGGCGTTCTCCCTCTGGATCTATGTCGTCACTGATTGAGATCTCCTTCCCTTCCTGGTTCAGTAGATCGATGGCTTTCTCGAACTTGATTCTCTTGAATGGAATGCTCGGTATCTCCAGCTCGATTCCCAAGAGCTCAAGTTCTGCTGCTGATGCCTTTGCAGTTTCCTTGAATGAATGATGAAGCATGTTCTCCTCCATTCTCATTACATCGTCGACATCACTAATCCAGGCCATCTCATAGTCAAAGGATGTGTATTCGTTGACATGGCGGCGCGTGTTATGCTTCTCTGCCCTGAACACTGGAGCAATCTCAAAGACTCGACCAAAGCCTGCAAGCAACATCAATTGCTTGTAGAACTGTGGACTCTGTGCCAAGTATGCTTTCTTGTCGAAGTACTTGATCTCGAATAGATTGGCTCCACCCTCAGTTGCCTCAGCAACTATCTTCGGTGTGTGAATCTCTACAAAGTTGTTGGCTTCGAGAAACTCCCGGGCGAATCTCACAAGGGAATGTTGGATATGGAATATTGCATTGACAGTGGGCTTCCTCAAGTCGAGAATTCTATGATTCAAGCGAGTGTCGAGTTCGACGTCGACCTTACCCTCCACCACATCAATGGGTAGCCGTTCGGCTCTATTGATAATGCGGATCTCTTCAGGGATTACTTCTGCACCTGTTGCAACCTGTTTCGCAGCAACGACCTTGCCCTTCACAGCAACGGCATACTCGGGCTTCAGTTGTCCCGCTACTTCGAAGACAGCCTTTGAAACCTTCTTCTCGGGAATGGTGATCTGTACTGTGCCGTGTTCATCTCGTAGAATCAGGAACTTAATCTTACCCTTGTCACGGAGAATGTGAACCCATCCCAGCAGTATCACCTCAGAATCAATGGCGTCTGATGTAATCGCGTCACTGAAGTGAGTGCGTCTTCCTTCGCCTATCGGTTCAACACCTGCTTCACTGTAGAAGTCCATACAGTTTCGCCTCGCTAATACGACAAAGACTCCTTCATGATTGCATTATGAGGCTTTTGGGCCCACTCCAACGGGGTGCCAGAATGTGTGTGGAAGAAAGGGAAGAGATCCCTGGGGTTGTCCCCAGGGAAATCGTTCATGTTGCCATCCCAGACTACATGGGCGCCGAAACCAGCTCATAGACCGTCCGTCGCTTGTCCTCGCCATCTTCAGACTCCCGGATAAGGCCCAAACCCTTCAATCGACTCAGGCCATAGTTTACCGTCCGTGGAGGCAGGAAGGTTCTGCTGATCAGGTCCTGCCGGGACATCCGGCGCCTGTTCTTAAGAAGAACATAGAGGAACTTCGCAGACGGAGGAAGAGCTAAGAATGAGCGTTGGGCAAACATGATCCCACCTTAGTGTTGATACCATGTTTCGTCTTACCTCCGTAATGTTT
>CAYFTD010000025.1:0-2521 GCA_964345915.1 uncultured archaeon | reverse complement strand
TCGGCAACGTCGATGAAGAACGCCACCGGATTCGTGTATCTGAGGTCGTGTCTATAGAGAACCAGCTTCCCGCCTATGGTCGCTGCTTTCTCACCAACACCGATTTCTATCTCTCGGACCGCTGGCCGAATCAGATCTTCCAGCTTGGCCAGCTTCTTGGCGTACTGAGCTTCATCGAACAACGGTGTACATGCAGAGAGTTTCACAGTATACTCTGCGAGCTTGGTCGCGAAGGCCATGCAGTTCGCTTCCCCGCACAGCTCGCAGTTGGTGCCTGGGAGTAGTGGATAGATGTCCAGGGGACCTGCAAGCTTTACCATTACGTTCCCTCCGGAATGGACATCGTCGTCCAGTCTGCATACTCCTCTATTGGGATTGGTCGTCGTTCGCGCAACCAGTCGACCAAATCGTGTAGAGTCTTGATGGCAGCAGGATGCATCATCATGAAGAGATCATTCCCAGCGAGCAACAGTGAGAGAGCTGTGACACTCTCCCAGATTGGACCTCTTAGCTCCCTTGGACCAAGCTCTGGTGCCTTCAGCCATGCCTCTCTGGCGGCCCATGCATTTGTGGTGCCAGAGCTTATCGGATACTGTAGCTCTTCATCACCAAGAAGACCTGCCAGTCGCATTCTCTGCATCATCGTGAAGGCATACTCGAGACCATAACCTAGGGCTGCGGTCGTCGGATCTATCACAATTTGATCAGGTCTAAGCCAATCAATGAGCCTGCGGTTCAACTCTTTCTGTTCATTGATATCAAGCGATGTCCAAGAGAGAACTATTTGATCATGCTTCTTGGCAGCCTCAGCAACTGGTTCATAGACGTCCACAGTCGCTGAACAAAGCAGCGTCCTCTCACCCTCACAGACCTCTGCGGCCTTCGCCAAGACTGGCCCGTCTTTTTCCGGGTCCCCGGCAGAGCCAATCAGCACCGGCACCTTCACAGCCTGAAGCACTTCCTCAACAGTCTTTGCGGCCTCCGAAGGAGATGTGTCGCGTATCTGTCGGTCTGTACTGATCAGATGTATTGTAATGAGGTCTGCACCAAACTTGTCAACACAGAGCTTTGCCCATTCGGCAGGGTCCTCCATGACCTCCCTGTAGTGTGTCTTTACGGCCTTTGCGAGGGAGATCGGCATATCGAAGACGTCAGCTGCAATCACTGGTGGGTTCTTTGGAGGCGACTGAAAGAGGTCCCAGGCTGGTACCGTATGCCCTCCGATTGTCACGGAGTTGCTACGAGACCCGCCGTCCTTCTTTGTGGCTCCGATAGTGATCTCACGGATCGTTCCGGGATACTCACCGAGGGGTGCCTTGAATGTGGAAGGTATTAGAGACTTCGGCATCTCTATCGCAGCCCTAGCTGCTGCCTGTGCCATTCTCTGGACCATGGGACGAAGAGCAATCCTCAGCTCATCGACCTCAATGGAAACATTCTCCAGCTCGAGCTCAGCGAAATCGCCGAAGATATCGTCCAATGATTGTCCTCTCTCGTCATCCTCTGATGTCATTTCTTCTTGTCACCCTTGTCAGTCTTGCGGATGATGACTTTCTCTGCGTAGATCTTCGCGTTCTTGAATATGATTTCAAGACCGCCACCGACTCCGCCCACCATTGCAGTTAGATCTCCCGGGACAGTGACGTAGTCTTGACTGCCCTCAGCGACCTCCGCAAGAGCCGTCGTTTCCTCTTCTTCGAGTTCCACCCAACGTTCTACCACTGGATGATTCTCCTGCTTTAGGTGCGTCTTGAGGTCTGCGATAGATATGACCTCATTCTCTGTCGGAATCTTGTCACGGATATCCTCCGGCATGAAATCATAGACACGCTGCTTCACCGAATCTGGCAACCAGACAATTCTGTCCCAACCTCCGTCAACTTGAAGGAATCGTGGGGACCGCATATACTCTATTGAGAGACCGTGGAACCCAGGTACCTGACGACCACCGGCCGTGGAGTCAGCCATGCTAGAGAAGGGCAGTCCGTTGACAGTTTCACCTTTGAAGTCTCTGTGGACAACGCCGAGTCCGTCCACCTCCGGAATCACGAATGCAATTGCCTCAAAGCAACCACAGCTTGTGTGTGGCTTCTCAAAGGCACTATAGAGAGCCACAGATGTAACCTTTCCAAGTGACTTCTCGGCATAGACTTGGTTAACTCCAGCGTATTCACCACGAAACTCGTCAATCACTTCGCCCTTTGGAATAGCATATAGTGGACCCTTTGGATCAACGCGCGCAGCCGCCCGACCATCAAACCAACTGATTGCACCACAGTTGGCATACCTCTGAGGAGTTATCATGCACACGTGAGTTGGAGCAAACGATTGGCAGAGAGAACAGCCATAGAATGTGTCAACCTCGGCATCACTGAGACCTCTGGCTCGCGCATCTCGCTCATTGTACCTGTTGATGGCTTCATCGTATCGCTCGGCAACCTTCTCTGGATCCGTCAGAAAAGTCACCTGTATCTTCTCTATAATGTTCATCTCGCTCTTGAAGAGTCGAATCAGGACCTTC
>CAYFTD010000024.1:0-2196 GCA_964345915.1 uncultured archaeon | reverse complement strand
TCCGTCGCCTTGAAACGATAGACCATTTCGAGTCTGTCAACTGTCACCGGGATCCTTTCTGGCTCTACGTACTCAATCGGCCGCTCGGCGATGTCCCAACAACCACCGCACCAGATTGGTTGTGGGTACGAAGTCATGAGGTTTCCTTGTATGTTGACAACCTCCGCACTCCACTCGATCTCTCCATTTGAGTTCAGTTCTGGGAATGCGATATTCCCAATCTCCGCACTCTCTGCGTAGAAGTCGTACACGTTTTCAGAGGCCTCCTCATCCAGCTCGAAGAAGGCCCAGTCAACTACACCATCTTCATCAAAATCATACTCGACTCTCTTGTAGACGATGTCCATGATTCCATTCCCGTTGAGGTCGTTGAAGGCAGTGAGTCCTGAGAAATAGTGGTTCATCCAGTGCGTACGGTTGCCTTCAGAGAACATCTCGTTAATATCGAATCCATATCCTGTGTATGACCAATCATAATCGTGTTCGTATGACTCGTTCATCCAAGAGGCCCAGGTATACTCATCTGCCAGGTTCGGGATGACATCGTTTGGATCTACTTCGTTCATCGATTCGTCGTACCACGTGAAGTCAGCTCTGTAGTATGAACTTGAACTCCATTCTGATAGGTAGAAGGACGAGAAGATGAACACTTCATCACCTGAAAGTGCATCAGCCTCAGGCCACCAGAAGAATCCCCACCAGTGGACTAGCTTTGGTACATCGAACCATGCAATCTCAGAGAGCCACTTCATGTAGGAACCGTCTGGGTCTAAGAGGACGGCAACAAGCAGATTTGAGAAAGACCAGTTGTATGAGTATTCGTAGACAATATCCTCCTGGATCCAGTATGGATTTCCAAGGATGTCTTCGACGTATATCAGAGGATAGGGCGGGTACTCGACCAGATCTATCCGGTCAGTCGGATTGACGCTGATTCCAGTAAACTCTGTGGTTGCATCAATCGGTGGTTCAACTGGTTCAGCTGGAAAGATAGGTCCAGTTTCTCGGCCGTTGTTTTGACCTTCATCTTCCCACCACTCATAGGCCACATACACCCCAGGCAGCATCTCTGTGAAGGGGTCAGCGACCTGGGTGGGCCTATACAATCTGTCTGGAAATGCGAAACCCGTAGACGGAAGAAGACTCACAAGCCCGATACTTGCGACTACCGCTAATGCCAAGACTTTCAGCTTCGTGACATGCATTAATCCGAACCTCTGGTCTATACTGATGTAGAATGTGCATCAAGCAATAATAGGAGTTTTCAGTGAACCGTTCAATCCATGTGGCCAAACGATGTTAGAGAGGCTTTAGGGAGCCAAAGAAGCGCGCATAAGCCTCTAAATCGTTCCAGACTATAGAATAGCAGTTTCAGGCTAGCGTTCGACCCTTCTTATCAGATTCACGATCTTCGTTCTTCCACTTGTTTCGCGTGTAACCACGGACTTCCTCTCAAGATTGGAGAGAGTAACACTCAGCGTGGACTTGCTCAGGCCCGTTGAACGCCGTAGCTCATCTTGGGTCATGTTTCCGTCAGCAGCCTCTAGCTGATTGATTATTCGGCGTTCAGTGTTTGACAGGGTCACAACAATAGCTCGCTCTGCTTCTGTGACTACCTCGACCTCGTCTTCTGCCGTGATGATTCCTTCAAGAGTGGTCACCCTTCTTTGTAGCCTAAGAACTACCAGGATAGCCACACTAATGATAAGCACAAAGGAGATTACAAGGGCGATTGTTGCTGCCAAGAAGACGGTCTCTCTCGGGATGGGAAGAGCTATGATCCAGATCCACAGAGACACAGAAAGTGTCACGATGGCAATGATGACCAGAACCACATCGATTTGTCTGCTCCACTCCTCGACGCGGCTCATTCACAAGACCCTCCTTGAATATCTAGCCTCCGCTTAAGAAGTCACTTCTCGCCCGGACTAGACCAATCACCCTTGATTGCGCTGAGGTGGCCATTGTGGTGGTTCAGGTGTACAAAGGCATTGGCAATGACATCGATGACTCTCATTCCCTGAAAGTACTTCGGAATGTCTTCTCCCTGTAGAACGCGCTCAAGCTCTTCATCGTCTGCTTGCTCTGTCCAGTCAGTCAAGTCCTGTTCGCTCGAGTCGTAGTACTGCTCAATCTCTTGGAGTGGAGTCCCGGCCCACTCCCCTTCTGTTCCCGGTGTGTATAGAGCAAAGAGGT
>CAYFTD010000023.1:0-2345 GCA_964345915.1 uncultured archaeon | reverse complement strand
TACAATCAGACGGGTTGCATAGCCTGGTTGGAAGACGTATTTCGAGGCGTAGTATATTAGGCCAAGACCTAGTGTTCCAATCATTACCACGACAGAGGCGACTATGCCCTCCATTCCTAACTGAAAATCGAGGCCAGGAGCTATCAGTATTGGTGCGCCACCGGCAGGATTGCCTACGATGACCGGTGGAGTCCTGATCAGTGTGTAGATGTTGCCTCCAAGGATGAACAGTATTGCAACAAAGACTAGTGCGAATAGAACGGTGTCTGGAGGCCTAGATGGCATCCCAAATCGGGGTCTTGTGAGCCGTACTCTTGGCTTTATTATGAACCGCGGCCACCAGGGCAATTCTATACACCTGAGCGGTCTGGTTTGGCAGTCTGCTTTTAAGACTATCGTGGGAAAGAGGATTGTACCAATCGATAAGAGGCGACGCAGACTGTCTAGGGTTCTGATAATCTCTGAGAAGCCGACCGCCGCAAGAAGAATCGCTGAGGCGTTGGATCAAGACGGGTCTCCTGTGGAGATAAAGAAGAGAAAGGTGTCATACTACGAGTGCAAGAGAGGTGGAGATACTCTTCTGGTTGTGTATGCTCTTGGACACCTGTTTGAGTTGCGCCAGACGGAGAAAGGTTGGACATACCCAAGACTGTCTACAGAATGGGTCCCGAAGTATGAGGTCAACAAGAAAGCGACCGATACCAAGCCAATCATCAATCTGATCCGGAAGATGTCGAAGGATGTAGACCTGTTTGTTGTTGCCACTGACTACGACATAGAAGGCAGTCTGATTGGTTATTTGACATTGAAGCACGCATGTCGTACTGATCCCAATCATGCAAAGCGAATGGTCTTCTCCACACTTACAAGAACTGAATTGGGAACGGCCTATGACAATATGACACCAACTCTCGATTTCCCAATGATTGAGGCGGGTCACGCGCGCCACGAGATGGACTGGCTCTATGGAGTCAATCTCACAAGGGCCCTCACACTAGCCATAAAGAGCGCTTCTGGTTGGTTCAAGATTGTTTCCACTGGTAGAGTGCAAGGACCAACACTTGCATTTGTAGCCGAGCGAGACCGCGAGGTCAATGTCTTTGTGCCGACGCCATTCTGGACGATCCTTGCAACCGGTAGTAGTGATGGCCATGACTTTGAACTTGAATACTCAGTGAAACGAATCAATGTCAAGAAAGATGCAGATGATATTGTGGATGGTCTCCAAGATGAAACCGCAATGGTTGAGTCCATAACTGCAAAGAAGACGTCACAAAGACCACCAGTCCCCTTCAATCTCAGTGGCCTTCAATCTGAGAGCTATCGTCATTTTGGCTTCAAGCCCAGTAGGACTATGGCAATAGCTCAGAAGTTGTATCTTGACGCCCTTATCTCATACCCTCGAACTGGAAGTCAGAAGATTCCTCCTAGTGTTGATGTTAAGACAATCCTCGGTGATTTGAGAGAACAGAAGAAGTACCGCAGCCTTGCCAGTAAGGTCCTAGACAGTGACAACTTGACCCCAACTCAAGGGGAGAGGGATGACCCAGCTCACCCCGCTATTCATCCTACAGGAACGAAACCTGACAGAAGGCTCACCCCAAGTGAGAGCAAGGTGTACGACCTCATTGTCCGGAGGTTCATGGCGCTGTTCGGTGAAGCAGCTATCAAGGAGAACTTGCGGGCTGACATCAAGTCGGGAGTGCACCTCTTCTATTTGAGAGGGTTGAAGGTTCTCAAACTTGGTTGGATGGAATTCTACGTACCATACGTGAAGCATGACGAGAGGTTTCTTCCTCCAATTGGAGAGGGTGATGAGATTTCCCTCACGTCTGTGACTAGTGAAACCAAGCATACGTCATCACCTCCCCGTTTCAATCCATCAAGCCTCCTGAAACTCTTGGAGAAAGAGAGCCTTGGGACAAAGGCCACCAGAGCCTCTATTGTTGACTCTGTAAAATCCCGAGGATACACTCTTGGGGACAGATTTGAGATGTCAACTCTCGGATATGCGCTCTTTGAAACTCTGCATCAATACGTTCCAGAGATATTGTCTGCCGAGTTTACTCGTCATCTTGAGTTCGAGATGGAGGGTATTCAGGCAGGAAGGACCGACAGACAGAGCGTGTTGGCACGTGTCAGGACAGAGCTTGTTCAGCTGCTTGAGCGCTTCAGAGGACAGGAGGAAGTCATTGGAGAAGCTCTTGTGAGTGGGCTACAACGCTATTGGAAGGCAAAGGAAGAGGTTGGCTCGTGTCCGAAGTGTGAGATAGGCACTCTCACAATAGTTCGCTCTCCGAAGACAGGGAAGAGATTCGTTGGGTGCACGCAATACAAAGACGGCG
>CAYFTD010000022.1:0-1912 GCA_964345915.1 uncultured archaeon | reverse complement strand
CTAGAGATCAGCGCACCGGAGGACTATGTGGGAGAGTTGACGGCAATCCTAGCCAGAAGAAAGGGTCAGGTATTCGAGATAGACTCAGAGAGATCACTATATCGAATAACTGCTGAGATTCCTGTTCGTGGGTCGTTTGGCCTAGCCAACGAGATCAGAACTTCTACGTCAGGATGGGCAACATGGGGCGCAAAGGCTGGAGGTTATCGAGAGATCGGACACGGCGATATGGACAAAGAAGAAGAGTCCTACTAGCCGCGGAGATAGTATCTCCTGTTCATGACCTCGCCGAGCATGGATAGTAGTCTGCGGTCAACCATCGACACCTCATCCATGATCTTCAGAGCACGTGATATGTTAGAGAAGACTGCATTCAGGTAGGTCTTTGCTTCCACGATTTCTGACTGCTCTACCATCTGAAGATACGCGTCGGCAATCTTGATGAGACCTAGCCAGTCGTCAGCCAATATGAATTGGAACTGACTTGCCTCAAGGCCTTCTGGAAAGTCCCCATAATGGCTACGGTCTATCACGGCGCCATACTGGTTTTCAAGAGCAAGTGCGAATCGCAATAGAACATCTGCTAGCGACAAGCATGTGGCTTGGATGAACTCCGCTGACTCTGAGAACTCAGGTTGAACAAGTCCCACAGTCCTCAATGAAACTGCAGAGCCATAGAGTCCGGTGGCCAGATGGCTGTAGTCCTGAGCCTCATAGAATGACTTTACGGTCTCCGCTAGTCTGGTCTGTCCCTTCCAGTACTGTGCCACTAGTGGGTCCAGTTCCTCGACCGCAACATCTACTGGATCCAGAACCTGAGTTCTTGCGCCGAGGCTCACCGCCTCCAGATTCATCTTCGCTGTTGCGAGAGCAGTCATGAGCACACCTACATTTGACAGGCCAGATCTGTGGGTCGTCAGGTGGCTCGCCCTATCCCTCAGAATGGACCACGCCTGATTCAGATAGGGCACTACCAACGAAACACCATGCACAAACACTGAGTCATCCTGTGCTCTCGCATCGGCAAGGAGTCTGTCGATATCATCTAGGAGTCTTACAACTCTGTTTGGAAGAGTTTCGTCGTGTCTGAGAGCAAGCCAGACTACGTTGTACGTGGCAATCGCCACTTCTACAAAGGCACGGGGGTCGGTTGGAAACATAGGTACAAACTGGACTAATACCTCCCGAAGTGACCTCTGAGCCTGCTCCTTGGAGATGTCGTCAAGCCTCATCATCGAGAGTGCAAGCCCAAGCCTGCTTCCTAGAAGTTCCAAGTCTGATGCTCTACCTTTCTCATTCAGCTCTTCCCTCATTGAGATAGCTCGTTGAAATGCTGCCATGCCAATGTCCCAGCATTCATCTGAATCAGTTCCGAGACAGACCCAGCCCAGAGAGTTCTCAGCCCTGGCCAAGTCCACAGAGGTGTCATGTCCTTCTGCTTCAAGTTGCTCGAGTACTGATTTCGCACGTTCGAGATACTCGATGCTTGTCATGGTATTCTCATGGTCACCTAAGAGACCATGTGCAAAACCCAGACCGATCAGAATCCTGAACAGCTGCATGGACTGGTTGAAGTTCCTGTCCGCGACATCTTCACATGCTACAAGGCCTCGCTCTAGTCGCTCGATCGCCTGAGGAACGCCTTCTCTCCATCCATTGGCAAGAATGCTGGTGCCTATCACGAGATGGGCAAGACTCAGTTCGTCTTGTGTTCCCTCCTTCGTTGCAACACGCTCCTCAAACAGCTGTGTTGCTCTATCGCCTGTTTCCCTTGCCGTTTCATGAGGTATGGTTTCGTCTCTCGTTTCGTTCACACCGAGTTGAAGAACGAACGAAGCTAGTTTCTCTCCGTCCTTTGCTGACTTGGCCTTTTGCTCCAAGTCATGGAGTATGTTTCGGGCCTCTTGAAACA
>CAYFTD010000021.1:0-6861 GCA_964345915.1 uncultured archaeon | reverse complement strand
ACAACGGACACAGTTCCTGCTGCCCTTGCCCATCTTCTTGCGCTTCTTACTCCTGTCTTTCTTAGTGCTCATCACATATCACCTCAGAACAAGTAAGTGCGCTCTCGCTCCTTCTCGAGTATCTCGATGCCGAATGTGTTCTTGATGAAGACCATACTCTCTTCGGGGGTTAGCCGATGTCGGTATGGAACTTTTCTTCTGCGTCTTCTTCTTCTCTTTACTCGGAATCCAGGTCGCTCAACACAGACTGTAATGTTCATTCCTTGGATACCCAACTGAGGATCATACTTCACATCAGGAATGTTGATGTGTTCGCCAATTCCGAACGCAAAGTTGCCGTCTTCATCCCAGTTGCGAATCAAGAGGCTGTTCTCCTTTGCTTCGAGTGCACGTGTGAGGAACTTCTGCGCTTTGTCATCTCGCAGAGTGACTCTGACTGCAATTGGCTCCTTCCTTCTGATTCCGAAATCGCGAACAGTCTGGCGGGCTCGTGACTGCACAGGAGCCTGTCCAGTGAGCTGCTCCAAAATCGTGGATGCCCTATTCAGTGGCTCGCCACCACCCGTACACATGTCAACTACGACCTTAGCTATGAAGGGTTGTTTCATGGGGTTGTCCCTCCAATCAGCCAAGAAGAGGTCCTCGTTTGGTGTGATGCTCATGATTCTGCCCCTCCTGACTCAAGGCTTACTTCGGAGGTTCTCTTTCCAAGCACAAAGACGTATTCCAGAGCAGTCTGGAACCGAGTCCCCTCTGGATCCTCCAGAGTCACAGTGCTAGCATGAGTGCCGAAGCGTTTCTCAACCTCTATGATCTTCCCCTCGATGCCAATGTTCTTGCCACGACTGACCACTGCGTAGGCTCCCTTTGCCAGTGGGAGTGTCTTCATGTACTTCTGTTTCGGTATGGACACCTTCACAGTGTCAAGTGTATTGAAGTCAGAAGGTTTGGCTCCTTCTGGAAGGAAGAGATTCCTTCCATCATGCAGAGTCATTTGAAGGGTACCTCCTGGGACCATCATCTTCTTCTCAACTCTGCACAGCTTGAATTTGGCCTCCTTCTCATCGATCGGAACAAGTCGAAGGCCTCCTCTGGTTCTAGGCAGTAGTCTGAAACGCTCACCAGAACCCTTGATCTCGATGACATCCATCATCCCTATAGGATATCGCGCGTCTTTGCGAATTCTTCCATCGACAAGTATCTGGCCTGTCGACAGAATCGCTCTCACCTCTCGCATGTTCTCTGCGTAGTCCAGAATCTCTCGGAGAAGAATGGCAAGAGTCAGACAATGCTCTTTTGGGTGAGGTCCTGCGATTGGCTTTGGGGCAAACTTTCCATGTTTCCTCTTGATCGGCCAGTGTCTTGGAGCTGGCAGCCGCTTTAGGTGCTTCTTCTGTCCTCTTCTCGTCATCTATTCGCCCTCCTCAAGCCGACCAACCTTCTCCTCGATGATCCTCTTCCTGTCATCGTCAAGCTCAAGCTTGACCAACATGAGATTGGAAGGATGCATCGGAATCTGCGCCTCCTTCCCATCAGCTCTCGTGACGGTTGCGTTCTCAAGATGGACCCGGATATTACGATAATCCACTGCGATGACCTTCCCTTCCGTGTCCCGGAACTGCCCCCTCATGATGCGTACCAAATCGCCCTTCTTGATCCTCATAGAGCGGATACCATACTCTTCTTGAAGGAACTCGTCGAGTCTGCACTTCAGCATGTTTCGTCGTGAGTGTAGAGGCGACTTGTAGATGCGTCGTCTTTGTTTCTTCGGAGCCTTTGAACTCGGTTTCTTTGTCATCATTTCAACCTCACACAATCTTCGACGCTATGGCCGCCACTCGTGGCCACTTCAGGGTGACTTCCCTGGCCATCGGCCCTCGCAGTTCTGAGCCCTGAGGTTCTCCACCTGGTTTAATCAGGACCGCTGCATTGTCTTCGAACTGCATCCACGTACCATCAGGCCGACGGTATGATTTCCTCTGTCTAACTATGACCGCCTGCAATACCTGCTTTCGCAGGTCCTGCTTACCCTTGGTGACTGAAACGTTGACTCTATCTCCGATGCCTGCCTTTCCGAGCTTCCTGAGCTTTCCCTTGTATCCAAATACAGTGATAATCTGAAGCTCTCGGGCACCTGAGTTGTCAGTACAGAGAATCTTGGCTCCAATTGGCAAGCCCCGTGCTATCCGTGGGATGAACTTCTTGATGCCTCTGCCGACCTTTCTTGACAACTATGCCTCCTCCTTCTCGTTTTTCTTCCTTGTAACTCCCACCACTACACAGGATACGGTCTTGCTTATGGGTCGACACTCTACAGTCTTGACAAAGTCGCCAACGCTCACATCAATACAAGGCGGAAGATGGGCATGTTTCTTCGATCTGCGTCGCTCGTATCTTGAGTACTTCTTGATTAGACTAAGATAGTCCTGCTGGAATGTTATCGTCTTGTGCATCTTCACACTAGTTACAGTGCCCTCCATGAGACGACCTCTCACAGGAAGGTTTCCATGAAATGGACAGTGCGGGTCGTCACAGACCCTCTCAGGTGGCTCTACATTCGGGATTCCTATGTTGCGTACCTTGGTATCCGACATTAATCACCATCTCCGACTCTGTCGTTTCTTCAGCCTGTCTTCAGGCGTACCTCTCAGCAAGCTACCGTCAACTCTGACAACAGTTCCATTTGTGAGGCTAATGTCAAACACACAGACTTTCTTTGGCAGCCTTACTGTGCCTCTCTCTGTGGAGAGATGTATCATCTCTCTAGACTCATGCTCGATTGTCCCATCCTTGCAGACAAGTCCTGGGTCGGTCGAACTCACAACGTGAGTCCGAAGTCCAAGGAGCTCATGTCTTGTCAGAATGGTTGGAGAGGTGTTCATGATTGCTTCTCACGCTCCATCTCGCTCTCAATCGTCAGGAGTCTAGCAATGGCTCTCTTGACATTCCTGATTCTGAATGGGTTCTCTGTGCCTCCACCCGTCGCCAACTGGATTCTTATTTCTGAGAGTTCGTTGTAAAGGTCTTCCAGTTTCTTCTGGCGCTCGGCCGGTGTAAGCTTGCGGATGTCCTTAGCTGTGAGTCTTGCCATCTCTACTCCTCCTCTACTTCTTCAAGACTCTCCATCTCTTCTAGTTCCTTTAGAGTAGCCTCGGCATCAGGAGGCGCCGGAGCGTCCTCTTTCTCTGCAGGCTCCTCAGTGGTTTCAGGCTCTTCAGATTCAGTCGGTCGTGCTTCTTCCGGCTCCGTGGGTTCCGTGACCAGCTCCAGCCCGTCTAGTTCTTCAAGTTCTCGAAGCTCCTCAATGTCAGTGATTCCTTCAAGGCCCTCTTTGACCTCTTCTTCGATTTCTACTTCTTCCTCTTCCACTCGCTTGAGAACGTCAGGCTCTTCGACCTTGCGTGGCTTCGGCTGTTTTACTTTTATTACGCCGGGAAGCTTGGCGTCCGGCCGCATGATTCTTACTTTAACGCCGATTACTCCGGGCTTTAGAACCGCTGTGTCATCTGCTTCATCAACAAACAAGTCTGCGGGCTCCCCTGTCTTGGCCACAGTTGCCTGCTTGAATTTCTGATATCTTGCTCTTCTGCTGGACAACTTGCCTTTCACTATAATCTCGCACCCCAAAGCTCCTGCACGCATGACACGTCTAAGGATCCAATATGCCATTCTTCTGAATCGAACCCCACGTTCAAGCTGCCTTGCAAGTCTTGAGGCCATGACCTGCGCGTTGAGCCACGGATTCTCGATCTCACTCACCTCGACTTGGACGTTCTCGATGCCAAACTCTGACTCTAGTATCTCAGTCAGTTCTCGAATCTTAGATCCTCTTCTCCCGATTACCACGCCGGGCCGGGAGGCGTGTATGACAACCTCTGTCTTCATTGGCATTTTGCGAATCTCGACTCCACCATACCCTGCGGAGTTCAACTCCCGGGCTAGGAACTCGTCGATTCTCAACCTGCGTGAGTTTAGATCGATGAAGTACTTGACTGCCGACATTCTACATCACTTCCTCCAGCACAATCTCCACGTGTGTCGTATTCTCGAAGTACGGTGTGCTTCTTCCAAAGGCTCTCTCAATGTACTTCTTGTAGGTGGTTCCTCTATTTGCAGCAGCGTGGATGATTCTGAGTCGGTCTATGTCCAAGCCCTTGTTGTCAGCATTAGCTTCTGCATTTCTTAGGACTTTTAGGATATTCTGAGAGGCCTTTACCGGATGGCCTCCAGCAGCCCATTTCTTCATCCCGGAATGGTGACCTCTCTTCTTCTTGTGACGTCTGAAGGGGATCCATGCTTTCTCTTCAATGACATTCTCAAGGAGTTCGATGGCCTTGTCCAGCATCATGCCGTGTATGGCATTGCAGACCTCCCTACACTGCTTGGGAGAACATCTCATGTTTCGACCACTAGAGATGGCCGTCTTATCCGGGTCAATGCCTATGATTGAGTATCCATATGTCGGCATATCGACTCACATCCGGTGCTCAAGTTTTACCTAGCTACTTGACTCTCAAGTTGCCAAAGTGTTGTCACACGCTATACAACCACTCCAGAACCTTCCGGCACACGTCTGCAGGCAAACTCCGCGCGCAGAACTAGAGGCCTGCACTGAATCCATCGGTTCTGAAACAGTCGTCATGCTAGAGCGACTGGTGTCCGCCGTGAGAACTGCCAATTTAAACATTGCGAAAGAAATCATTTCTGACTGAACATCAGGGGTTGTCCCCGAACTCAGCTGTGATTCGTTTCAACACTGGAGTCGTGACAGACTCCTTGATGAGGTCTATTCCAGAATCGGTCATTGTTGCCTTGATGAAATGTACTCCCGCCGACCTGACGTATACAAGGCCCCTTTCCTTCAGCTTCTGCAGACTTGCCAATACAATCTGAGTCAAGTCATCATCTGTAAGCTCTATCCCCTTCCCAGGTGTCTGAAGGGTTTCGGTCATCTTCAACACCGTTCTCATGCTGCTGAGCTGTCTTCTCTTGCTTTCATAGGGGTTTGAATAGAGCCAAAGGAGAACAATCAGATCAATGACTTCAAGCCCCAATTCTGGGTTACTCTGAAGAGTTCTCTTTGCTACAAGCTCTACAACTGGCATTGCTTCCATAGCTCCCTTGAAGCTTCTGCTATTCAATCAATCGAATGGTCAAGCCAGACTCAACAATCCTGGACTGGGCTCGTAGAGGTGTCCACTCTTCATCAAACGATTCAGTGATTTCTCCACGGAATCCTGGGAGATTCCTCGTTTCTCAAAGTGTTCAGCCAGTCTTTCAAGCCTGGCCTTACCTCCCAACTGTGCAAGAAGCTCTAGGATATCTTCGGAAACGTCAACACTTTCACTCGCTCTCTTTGGTTGGTCTTCGGTACTTCGGATGAATCGAACCGTCCAGGGTCTGGGGAATATCAACATCCCTTGATTGGAAAGCTTGGTGAGCTGTTTCTCAACCCACGACCACTCCAAATGATACTGGGGGCATAATCCAGCCAATCTATCTAGTGAACATTCTCTGTCAGTCGCATTCTCCTCAAGGAGTCGAATGAGCCGCTTACTCTTCCCCGCAGGTGGTGAAGCCCTACTCTTCTCCACAACATCCTCAGCCAGTATTGTTTCGGAAGGAAGAAGTGCACGAACCTTGTCTCTACTCATCTCAACTGCTCTTTCAAACTCGTCGCCTCCCCTAGACGCGTTAAACTCCTTTACAGCAGCCGTGGCCATCTCTGGAGAATCAAACATTGCGCACGACGCCTTTGTGACGTTGATGATATGTCCGCAATAGCTGCATCTTCTGCGTTTCTGTCCTGCAGGAGCATTTGTGAAGTTCCTGCATTTTGGACACATGAAGACGAGGAACGGCTTCAGCAAAAGTGTACGAGCCTCCTACAATGGGTCTGCACTCTGTCTATTTAACACCGCCTCTCTATGAGCACATGAATATCGTTATATTCTGTGAAATGAGCTGAGGGCTTGGAGAACCAGTAGATGCCCAAGACCGCCAGCGAGATCGTCGTAGACCCAAAACTATGCAAGGGCTGTCACATATGCATCTCCGTGTGTCCGCATGATGTTCTAGAGAAGTCCAGTGAGGTCGACAATCGCGGTTTCTTTCTCCCTGTTGTGGTTGATATTGATGCATGCAGAGTCTGCGGGCTCTGTGAGCTTGAGTGTCCCGATTTTGCTATTTCGGTTGTGTCTGACTAAACTTCGGCAATCTGGTGAAAATGGTTCAAAAACCCAATAACACATGAACTAAAATGCCTTTGACTACATATGAAGTAGCCCATTCAGAACTAGATTGAGGTCGGCAAGTGGAGAACCCAGAAATACGTATTCTTCTCGAGCTGAGAAGAGAGCTTGATGAGCAGCTGGCTGAGCTAAGAGACAATGTGGAGAGGCTGCAGGAATACATCCAGGCCCTCGACTCGATGATTGGATCTAGTAGCTTTGCCACCGCGGATGCTGCAGTTGCTCCTTCACAGGCGGCACCTTCGGCGACGACCTCCACTGCGATTGAAGCTGGCGAAGCCCGATCAGTTAGTGTAATGAACAAGGCACGGGAATTGGAGCTTGCCACAATAGAAACTGACGGTCAGAGTCTGACGGTGATTCCAGCGTCTCACGCTATGTACGACATCAAGCGCGGTGCATTTGCTCGATTCTTTGTGGAGAGGATTCTTGGGAAGTTCCAGGAAGAGGATCGTCACAGAGTGGAGAGTGGGGAGATAGAATGGGAACAGGCTTTCGACTTCGAAGTGCGGGCCGAAGATGGTATCCTCCAGGAAGTGACAATTCGCAACTTTGGGGATGAAGATAGATTTGGTGAGATTCAAAGGGCATTGAGATGGGCACTTGAGAA
>CAYFTD010000020.1:0-3322 GCA_964345915.1 uncultured archaeon | reverse complement strand
TAGTTGCGATTCCTTCTTGGCAAGGAGTGTCTGTTCTCTCAACCCCTCATAACGAATCTTCTTCTCTTCTGCCACAGAACGATAGCCCTCGACTTCTGCATCAAGTTGTGAACGAATCCCCTCTAGCTCGTATTCGACTCGTTGGAGCTCCACATTGGACTGCCTAATGTCAGCAATCGCCTTCTTGATCTTCGGGTCTTCCGCGTAAGCAGGATCTGGTAGGTCTGTTTCCAGAGTGTCTGATACTTCTGGCACGAAAGGTGCTCGTTCAACCGGTGGTGGCGAGACTGGCTCTGGTGAGGGAGCTGCAACAGGTTCTGCTGGCGGTTGATAGGGAACCTCAGTTACGGCCTTCACCGTTGGCTCCACCGAAGCGAACGGTGTTGGAGTTTCCGGGATCACTGGCTCGACACTGGCGGGCGGTTCGGGCTCGGGCTTTTGCGGAACAAGGGTGGATTTGGACCCAAGTATGCTCTCTTCGATGTCTTGAGGGCTTGGAATCGCTGGTGCGGCTGTTTCAGGCTCTCCAGGCATTCCTGGGCTAGGGGTAGCTTGTAGTTCTGGGTCCTGAGGCATCTCAGCAACACTATCAAGGAGTTCTCTGACCTCACTTGCCCTCAGCATTCTTGTTTCCACAATTCCAGGTCCGCCTTCCTCGATGCCGTATTCCTCGGCCTGCTCAAAAATCTCCTTTGCCTTCTCAAACTCTGTCTTCTGAACATGGCGGTCAGCTGTTCTGACACGATTTGTCTGAACTTCGCTGGGACGGACGAGTCTGCCCTCAGAATCGGTGTCTGGAGAATCAGGTACGGTCGGCGCTGGAACCGATTTTGATGCCCCCACTGACTCTCCTTTGGTAACAGTACCAACCTCAGGAGTTGGTGTTGCGGTTTTGGGCTTCTCTTCTTTGACCACTCCAACTAGGGATGCTCCACAGCGAGTGCAATGCTTCCTCGTTGGCTGGTTGACTCTTCCACACTTGGCACAGGTTCTCATTGTACGAACCACCATGGTTTCTTCTTGACAGGTATCTAAGGAATTGAGAATACATATACATTTGGCGTTCCTATTTGGACACTCTAGCGTCGAAACAGATGAGTTCTATGGGTTGTAGGCAAAGGGATGTCTCGCTGACTCTCTTCTGGCTACGATCTCATCGACAGGTTGTCTGTTCTCAATTGCCCGCCTTAGTGCAAATCTAACAGCTCTGAAGTTGTTGATATGTACTCGTCTAGCGTTGACAGCACTCGGATGCACAAACACGTTCGCCGCGATGACAAGATCAGGTACCAACTCCTCTGGAATGATTCCGTCTGTGACTGTTCGAACAACGGCATCCGCCACGGCTTTCTGCGCAACTTCAAAGACCATTTTCTTCTGCTTCTCACTTGTGATGGTGACGGTGGGTGCAAACACTGTTGTGGGCTCAATGTCTTTAATGACGTTGGAGGAGTGGAATCCCTCCATGAGTTTGCCAGCGTTCTCGAAGACTTCCTTCATCGGTCCGTCTCGGACGCCCACTACCAGATCGACGTGGGCGATTTCTTGCCCCTCACCCGCAAGTGCTTCACCGTGCAGCAGTGTGATATCAGGAATCTCATCCGGTACAAGTCCCTTGGCCTTTGGGTAGCTCTCTGCTACAATCGACTCCTCGCCCATCTTGAAGGTTACAGACCCTCTCTCGATGAGCTGCAAGTCTTCCAAGCAAGTACGGAGCTCATCAATGTCTTCGTAGCGAAGAAGATCTCCTTCATGCATAGGATGTCGAGCCTTGCCTACGTGGACTCCCATCATGTTTAGAGCGGCCTTGACAGCCATTCCTCCTCCTCTATTGACAAAGATTCGCACCGTCTTCTGTATGCTCCTTTGAATGATGAGAGCATCCTTCAGGTTTCCTACGGCAAGCGCACCCTGCAATCGGAGGTATCTGTCAGGAAACACGTTCGCACTAGCGAGAACGGCCCCATCACATCCAGATGCTAGAGCGGGAAGCACAACCTCATCATGACCCACCATTACCTGAAAGTCTTCGGGTCTCCTCACCAATATTGTCGTTAGATTCACAAGATTGCCACTTGAGTCCTTGAGTCCGATGATGTTGTCTATCTCACGAAGACCATCAATGAGCCACCAGTCTAGATTGACTCCTGTCACTTGGGGAATGTTGTAGATGATAATCGGAATCTCACTTGTGCCAGCTATCTTCTCAAAATGCTCGTACACCTCTTTGGTTGAGGGTTTGAGGAAGTATGGGGAAACAACCAGCGCTGCTGCTGCTCCAAACTCAGCCGCTCGGCGTGTGAGCTTAATGACATCATTAGTGTACGCAGCTCCAGTCCCTGCGAGAACAGGAACACGGCCTTGTGCTGCTTCGCATGCGATTCTAATAGCCTCAACCTTCTCATCGAATCTCATGCTGGTAAACTCACCAGTCGTTCCGCATGGAACAAGGCCTGTTGCACCCTTGCTGAGCGTGTATTCTATCAGATTCCGATATTGTTCCTCGTTCACGCCGCCTTCATCAAACGGAGTTACAAGTGCAGGATAGACCCCTTTGAACCGATATTCCTCACTAGTCATCTTTCTTCAGCTCCATATCTGCCCGAGGGCTCCAGACACTGCGTCCTCGGTGGCAGTCCGTATCGCTCTGCGTTCTCTCGTGTTCATGTCCATGTCGATAGCCATAATGATGACTTGGTTTCGTAAGAACTGCTTTGGAATCTTGCCGGCCTCAAGGTGAAATGCGACCGCCCGTGCAGCTCCAGACTGGACTGGTCCGTAGAACAGAGAAGCCTGTCGCATTGACTCAATCTGTTTTGTTGGTAGCATGATGCTGGAAGGTAGGACCTGGAGATTCGGCTCCAGAATCACCGTCAATGCCTCGTGACCAATCTTAGGAGTTGTCAGGAGCTTAACAAATGCAGTTCCCAGTGCACCATCTTTCGGCCCTGCAGCAATACTCGCCGAAACAGATTCGTTAGATGCACGACCAAAAGCGAGGCCAGATTTGCTGCCCAGATCTACACCCATGTCGTGCAGAACGCTTCCAATATCGACGTTCTGATCAAGTGGAGGATGACTCAGTTGCTCAATTACGCTAAGCTTTTCAAGCTCGATACGTATCTCCTCTCTGAGCTCAAGTGTTAACGTTCCCCCAGTGTTGAGAGGCATCCTACTCCTCCCTGCCCTGATTCCTATCATCTTCAGAGCCGCCTTAACCGGCGGAGCCCCTCCGTTTCTCGTGACGATCCTGGCAAGAGTCTGTGCACTTTGCTGGAGTTCACTAGCGCCTTCAAAGTCCCCGTTCTCGACTTTCTCCATG
>CAYFTD010000019.1:0-10729 GCA_964345915.1 uncultured archaeon | reverse complement strand
AACTTGTCGTTCCAGCAACGAATCTTTGAATCTTTTCCCTTCGTCATCCCAAAGCCCCTCGATGCCTTGTTCTGTCAGCTTCACCAGTAATGGCTTGATTGCAGCGTTCATGTCTTCCTTCTTGTTCAACGCGGTGAATCTTGTTATCGAGAGAGCATCTGTGAGAGCAACTGCGGCATCAATCTCTCGAAGATTGAAATCAGTATCATGGGCAATTCTGGCTAGCTCCTTTGAGATTCCATCGCGAGGCATCAATACTTTGTGTGCAATCTCCGTTGCACAGAAGTCATGATTGACCTTCAGTATGGGGTTGTTCTCGAGGGTTAGAATTGTCTTGACGGCTCGATCGCTCCAATGATGATGGTCCAGCCATACGACTCTGCAACCTTGGGAGACCGCTCTTGAGAGACCACTAGAAACCAAAGAGAGTGAACTATCATCGATACTCAAGTCTGTGACAATAATCAGTGTTTGTCGACGGTTGGCAACCTTCGAGAAGACAGTTTCAAATGACCCATAGTCCGTGAGCATAACGTCGAAATCTAGTCCCTTGGACTTCGCATAACGCCAGACGACAGCGGCTGAGTTCAGGCCATCCACGTCTTTATCGTGGGAAATCGAAAGCAGCGAATTGACCTTCCCGGTCTTCGCATTGTTGTCAACGCCCATGGACCTTCTTGATGCTGACTGGAGTATACCTTTTGTTTCTTTCCTCTTTGTGCTCATATTCGGCTGTAACATACGGAAGTGTTTTGTGCTGCGGTTATTGGATAAGGCCTGAGCTTGACCGAGATGGCAGAACCCGACTCTAGCAGGGTCTTAATGACCGGGAATGAAGCCATTGCAAGAGGCGCAATCGAGGCAGGGGTGCAGTTCTGTTCTTCATACCCAGGAACGCCATCGACAGAGATTGCAGCAACCATCATGCGGCATGCGGAAGAGTTGGGAATCTACGCAGAATGGAGTGTTAACGAGAAAGTGGCCCTCGAGGCTGCCGCAGGAGCGAGCTGGGCTGGCGTGCCATCAATCTGTTCAATGAAGTCACTCGGTCTCAATGTCGCATCTGACTTCTTACTCAATGTCAATCTGTCAGGCTCGGGGCCCGGGGGCCTCGTCATTGTCGTGTGTGACGATCCCAGAGGTCACTCATCAAGCAATGAACAGGATTCGCGATTCTATGCCAAGGCTGCAGGCATTCCCCTTCTTGAGCCTTCCAGCTATCAACAGGCGAAGAATGTGATGACCTTCGCATACGATCTCTCACGCAAGCATGGGATTCCGGTGATAGTCCGTAGCACAACCAGGTTGAGTCATTCCCGAGGCATCGTCAAGCTTGGGAAGATCTTGGAGTGGACTCCGAAAGAGCCGCTCAAGGTTTCCGGGAATCTGTTTAACATACCCAACCCCCATCTTCGTCATCGGGACCTGTTGCTAAAGATTGATGAAGTGGCAAAAGAGTTCGAAGCTTGTCCGCTCAACCGTCTAGATGGACCCGCAAGGATGGAAATGCTCACAATATCTTCAGGAATCTGTCAAAGATACGCGGATGAGGCTCTGGAGAAACTCGGTTTCCAACATTGTGGAAGACTCGGTCTCGTAACTACTCACCCCATCCCCAAAGGTTTCGTAGCTGATGCCGTTGACAGAACATCGAGTGTTCTGTTCATAGAAGAAGTAGAGTCCTTCGTTGAAGACGAGATTCGAGCCATCTCAACCGAAGATAGTATCGGCGGGAAGACGAGATACCATGGAAAGCGGTCCGGAGTCGTCCCCAGGTATGGAGAGATGAACACGGACAAGGTAACGGCTGCAATCCGAGAAGTGCTTGGGATTGAAGCGCCCGCCTTGGACCAATCATTCCAGTCGGCAATTCAGGGTGCAAAGGAACTGCTGATTCCCCGGCCGCTGACATTTTGCGCAGGTTGCACGCACAGGAATGCCTACTGGGCGATTCGCAAAGTAAGAGAGAAGCTCCAAGAGAATCTTGTTGTTGCAGGAGACATAGGGTGTTACTCGCTCGGTGTCTTTTACGATGAAGCTATGAACACTATGCAGGCGATGGGGTCAGGTATCGGAGTTGCCTCTGGACTTGGCCAGCTAGAGAGATTCGGTCTGACTTCCAAGATTGTGGCAGTCGCGGGTGATTCAACCTTCTTCCACGCGTGCATCCCGGCTCTTGTCAATGCTAAGCACAAGAAAGCAGACCTGACTTTTCTGATTCTCGACAACTCTACGACAGCGATGACTGGGTTCCAACGACACCCTGGATCGTCTGAGCAAGGCACCGAGCACCAGCGAGTCAGTATCGAACAGATTGTCCGTGCAGTTGAGCCAGATATTGTTGAAGTCGCTGACGCAACCGATATCCCAGCGACTTTGGCTGTGGTAAATGATGCAGTAGCACAGAAAGGATTGAAGGTCATAATCCTCAACAGCATCTGCAGGCTGGAGGAACAGAAGCGAGGGGAGACCTACGATGAACTGCCAGGGATTGTTATAGATCCCGACAGATGTATCGGCGAGGACTGCATGGTATGTGTGAGTGAGTTTGGCTGCAGCGCCTTGGGGTGGGAGAGCAAGTTAGGCACTCCAATCATCCTTGACCATGTATGCACGAGATGTGGAGGCTGCATTGCCGTGTGTCCTCAGTACGCAATCATGGAGAATGAAAATGAATAGCAGCTACAACATCCTCATTGCAGGAGTCGGCGGACAAGGCAATCTAATGTGCGGCAGGATTCTCGGCGCGGCCGCTATGCGAATGAATCTGAACCCTGTCATTGGTGATACTTTCGGAGCTTCCCGACGAGGCGGAACAGTTTACACACACTTGAGAATCGGCGAACATCCAGTGGGACCACTGATTCCAGGAAGAGAGGCGAGCCTGGTCCTAGGACTAGAACCGATGGAAACTCTGAGAGCCGCCGTTAAGTATGCGGGAGAAAGAACTGTTATCCTTTTCAGCACTCAGAGTGTGGAAACCGGAGATTCATTGGCCGGAAACCTCACTTATCCCTCCATCAGTGAACTCACGAAGGCTCTTGGATCAATTTCAGAAGCCGTGTACGCACTCGATCCGAAGAAGAAGTTGGACGAACTGGGGACTAGGCATGTACTAAACTCGTACATGCTGGGGGCACTAACTGGACTGGATAGAACGCCGCTAGAAAGAAACGAAGTTAGGGAACTAGTCGGGACAATGACGAAACCTTCCGACACGAATCTAGCTGCTTTTGATGGAGGCCTGGAAGACGTCTTAGAATTGTTGAAGAGCAAGAAGGACTAGCCGTTCTATCGTTGCTTCTTGGCTTCAGTAGCCTTCCTAGCGTCTCTCCACATGAGTTCTGCCAATACAGTGAACATATCGGCAACTCCGTCACCTGTCTTAGCTGATGATTCCATGTAGAGGAAGCCCTGGTCTTCAGCCCACTTCTTTGCCTCAGTGGAGGGGACTGCTCTGTCAGGTAGGTCGATCTTGTTCCCGACTACAATCATGGGAACTCTGACACCAATCGACTCGTCTGCTTCAACTACCCATTTTGACAGCTCTGTGAACGACCGCCTTCTTGTCACGTCATAGACAAGGATGATTCCTGCCGCACCACTATAGTACATCTTCCGCACAGCCTTGAATCTGGCCTGACCTGCCACGTCCCAACACTGTAGCTTGATGCCGACTGCATATTCAGGGTCAGGTGGTGAAATGTGCGTCAGCTTCACAGCAAACTGCGATCCAATCGTAGTCTTGTAGTCACGTTCGAATACTCCAGTGACGTAGCGGTTTACGAGCGTAGTCTTCCCGACTGCACCCTCTCCAGTTACCATCGTCTTGAAGAGATACGTATAGCTGTCTGTTGGAGCGCCAGGGCGGGGTGGTTTGAGAGTCCTTGCCCGAATCTCACTGACGAGTGCGCTCTCTTCGGCAGTTTCCTCAATGGCAACCACAGAAGGCTCAACCACAACTGGTTCCTCCATCATCGCTGCCACATCGTCATATGCTGATAGATCTGGAGTGCCGGCATCATCAACTCCGAATAGTTGATCGAGGAGTTGTTCTGCCTCCTTGAGTGATTCAGCAGCCGCTTCATCAGGAGTAGTCATCTTCAGGATTTCGGCGGCCCTATCCCGGTCAACTGAACTGAATCCTGCCTCTATCTCCACAGGTTCTTGCTTAACCACAGATGACTCTGGTTCTGCCTGAAATGCTACTGGAGGCATAGCCGCAGGAGCCGCAACGGCAAGCCCTTTCTCCACAAGAATCGCGGTTTCCGGAGTTGTGACCTGTTTGACTTGTCCGGCTGCATCGGTCCACATGAGCACAATGGGTCTCATGATCACGGTTCCTTCCGCAGTCGGCATGAGCTCCACCTCAACGAACTTCGTTTCTTTAGGACCTAGGTCAAAACGAAGCTGTGGGTTCGCAACGTCCAGGTGATCTTTCGGGAACCAGTAGAGCTTCCCAGTTAACCCAGAAACCGGTTCATCGCTGATGTTGGCAACTGTCACACGGCCGACAAGGTTCACCCCTGTCTTGGCCTCAGCACTCACTTCAAAGCTTGGAATCACTTGGTATAGCCCTTCGATAACTCTGAGAGGGCCATTGGATATTCCCACCAGAATCTCCTTTCTGTTGTCACCGCCTGCATCTCCAACGCTAAGTGAGAGTATCTTCTCGCCAATGTTCACAGAAGCGATCTCTTGGAGTTCAGCCATTTGGAGATTGTAGAATCTGACTCTGTAGTCCGAGGTAGCGATTATTACCTCATCCATGTGGTCAGCATTGACCTCTTCCATCGATATGGAAAGTGCATTTACGCCTTCTAGCTTGGCGAATAGGTCAAGCTTGCTCTCCTCGTTTCGGTAGACTCGAACAGAACCATCCCTGGTGACTACTCCAAGCTCCATCTTGCGATCGCCCAGAATATCACCTGCTTCCACTGAGATAATGGGAGACGGGAGGTCTAGCATCTCAATCTGCTTCACGGATTGGTCCCGAACTTTAAAGACACGGAGAGTTCCATCAAGGTTCCCTGTGACAATCTCGTCTATCTCGTCACCAATGACATCACAGGTGCCGATGGTTATTGGCATGTCCTGAAGCTGATGCCGCGCGTACTCAGTCAGCTTGTTTTCTGCGTCCATCTGGATGACTCGTAGCGTGGAGTCACTACCCCCGACCAGAATCTCATTCTTGTGGTCACCAGTGACGTCTGTGACCGCAACGGTCGTGATGAATCGGTCTACTGGATACTCGGCCAACACTTCGAGCTGTCCACTAGGAGCAAACCTGTAGACTTGGAGCGTTCCGGATTCGCCCGGGACCTCTCCAGGAGCCAGACTGCGGCCAACGACTATCTCCATCTGCCCGTCATTGTCGGCGTCAGCAATCTGCACTGAGAGAATGCTACCTTCCAAGTCTTGCTGGGCGAGGAATGTAACATCGGGGCCATTGGCATCGTACAGCCTGAGAACTCCGTCGCGGTCCCCTGTACACAGCTCTGCGCTGCCTGACCCTGTGACGTCTCCAACAGCAATAGCTGTGGTACTCTTGTCATCCTCTATCTCGAAGAGAGTCTTGGGCGTGGTCAACTTTGGCTACCATCCACATGAAGTGAACATCAGCCATCTGATCCACCTTAAATTGTCAGGGGCCCAGATGGTGGTTCATCTCACATCTCTTTGAGGGTATGCGGCCTTTTTGTACTTTGTTAGCTCAGGTGTCTGCAGAAGTCGTTGCATCGCGCAATGACACAGTATTTAACGAAGACAGTAGCTATCTCGCGCGGTGAATCGGGTGCCCACGCTCTCTGTACGCAAGATTGTGAAATCTTATTCTAACGGAGAGGATGATGAAACAAAAGTGCTTGACGGAATTTCATTTGAAATCCAGGATGGGGAGTTTCTGGGGGTGGTCGGACCATCAGGTTGTGGAAAGACAACGCTGTTAAAGATCATTGCAGGGCTTCTGGAGGCGGATGAAGGAGAGGTGCTCATAGATGATGTCCCGGTTCGCCCTGGACACAATCGAGTTGGCTTCATCTTTCAACAGGAGTCGCTGTTTCCATGGAGGACTGTGAGAGAGAACATCGAATACGGCCTTGACATTGCCGAACACTCTGAGGAAGACAAGCGTGCACTCTCAGATGAGATAATCTCCCTCGTAGGAATGACTGGGCTGGAAGACAATTTGCCGCACGAGGTTTCAGGAGGACAAGCCAGGAAGACTGAGATGGCAAGGAGTCTAATCACAAAACCCGACATCCTCATTGCTGACGAGGCGCTTTCCAATCTGGATGCGCAAACGAGGAACTACTTACAAAGCGAATTCTTGAGGATTAGCGATGAGACGGGTTCCACCGTCCTATTTGTTTCTCATAACGTGGACGAGGCAGTCTTCATGTCAGATAGGATTCTGGTGATGAGTAACGTCCCATCCAGAATCATCGCGGAATATGAGATAAATCTCCCTCAACCCCGCAACAGGACCTCGCCCGAGTGTCTTGCATATCGTGCAAAGATTCTGGATATCCTGAGGGTTGAACAGGAGAAGGCTATGGAGCGTCAGACTAAACTGAAACTCCACGGCGCCACCTGAGAAGTCTTCTTTCGACCATCAATAGAAGGAAGCTGACAACAAAACCAATGAGCCCTATGACCAGCATACTTGAGATGACGGCCCCCGTCCATCCCGTCTGTTGCATCGTCCAGATTAGGTATCCAAGACCCTTGTTACTTCCAATCATCTCAGCAGCGACTAGACACATCCAGCCAATGCCAAACCCAATTCGTAATCCTGCAAAGACCTCCGGCGCAGCAGAGGGTATTACCACGGAGGTGATTATTCGCGGCTCGCGAGCACCGAATGTCTTTGCCACTTCAACATGTACCGGTTCTGTTCGCTTCACTCCAGTTGTTGTATTGATGAGAATTGGAAAGAAGGCCCCAACCCAGATAATGAAGACCTGAGCAGATAGTAGGCTCGCGAAGATGAGCAAAGACAGTGGAATCCAAGCAATTGGAGGTATAGGCCGCATGGCCTCGACAACCGGTCCGAGAATCGAATCGACGACTCTGTATCTGCCTATTGCAACTCCAAGTGGAATTGCAGTCAGTGCTGCCACAGTGAATCCAACTGTTACGATGAAGAGACTATGAGCCATGTGATCAATTAGGAGAATACCCCCGCTATCACCTACAGTAGAGAGCCTGATGAAAGCATCAATCACCTCTACAATCGTGCTCCTCGAAACAAAGGCTACAACTATCCATAAGACAATCAGGAGAAGGCCAGCAACTACCCATCTGAGGGGCGCAGACTCTGTAATCAGCGAGAAACTGGACTGGCGGCTACTCTCGCGAATCAAGTCGTCCTCACGGTGTTCTACGGATGACATCTTCGACAGATGGTCAGCTGTGTGCGTGTCTTTTGTGTCTGCCGTTTTCTAATGACTAGGTGCTTTCGATGAAGGTTGTGTTGATGAAACTGTCAAGGAACAGATCAATGTCACTTGGAATCCTGTCAGGAAGAAGTAGCCCTTGTTCTATCAAAAACGACAGGTATCTCTCGATTCCAGTACGGTTGATATTATAGTCAAAGATAATTCGATTGAAAGCGGTTTCCACTGCAGAAACGGCATCCTCCATCTCCAACCATGTAGCCGCAATCTGGATGGCCTGGGTCGGATTGCTGACTATCCATTCCTCGGCACGTTTGTGTATGTCAACGACTTCCTGAACGATTTCAGGATTTGACTCAAGGAAAGCGTTTGAGGTCGCTACGACGCAACAGGGATGTCGAGGCCATATCTCACCAGAGAGAACAATTGGAACTGCAAGATTATCAAACTCTGCACGTGCGTTGAAAGGCTCCCAAGCAATAAACGCTGGAGAATCCTCTGAAAGAGATTCTGCCATCAGAGAGGGGGCGGTAGAGTATGCCGTGATGTCTGACCAAGCTAGTCCAGATTGATTCAATGCCAAGCGCAAGAGAAAGTTTTGAACTGTTGAGGGGCCAGGTTGATACACACCCTTTCCAGAAAGGTTTGCCACACTAGTTATCAGGCCGGCATCATAGTCAGCCTTACGAACCATGATCGCCGAACCCTCAAGGTTTGCCGTTGCTACGACTGTGACCATGATATCCTGGTTGATTCGCTTTGTGAGTGCAGGTGCTGCACCAAGATATCCCATGTCAATCTGACCACCAAGGAATCCGTCCATCTCTAGCGCACCATTCCCGAAAGGGACAAGTTCGACCTTCAGACCAGCCTCTTCATACCATCCGTTTACGTAGGCTACACGAAATGCGAGTTGGTGGAGATCCTTTTCGAGATATCCGATTCTTACATCAGGTAGTGTCGTGGGATACCAGAAAGCCACTATTGCAACCGATGAAAGAACCACTATTACGACGGCCGCTGCAATTGCCCTATTCTTGTCCATTCTAGCTTGTCTCCTCTCGAGAGGTCGCACAAGGAGAAGGAATCCTAGACTCATATGAGGATTGGGTTATGTCCACATCTTTCAGTAGGTTGATTAGATAGTCCTGGGTAGTATATCATTCATGTCGCTCAAGGAACGCATTCCCGAACAGCTAAGACTTCGGGAAGAGGTGATTTCTGCAAGTACAGACGAGGAAGTTGGAGTGTTTCCGACAAGCGATTACGTTCTCATTGAGATCTCCAATAAAGTGGGAAAAATCCACATGCCTAAGATAGCGACCACCATTCGAGACTTGGTGAAGAGCGACCGAAGGATGGTGGCAATAAGAGGGTACGGCTTCAAGGGAATAGGCCTATCTGTCAGAATCGCTCACGAAATTAAGAAGCGTGAGCAGCGGTTTGTATATCAAATGGCCTTCGACACATTTGAGGCCTTTGACCCTGATACCGACAAACCTCTAACAAGTGTGCAAATAGTTGTGATGCCCCCGGAGTGATATTTGACTATGTCAGCGTGATGAGAAACTGTTTTCTACACTGAGCTCGTCCTGTTGGGAGGTTGGTCCGTATTGCGTGCGCGTCTGATGACAAATCGCGGAATGGGAATTCTCGTAGTCTGCATGATTACACTTCTTGTTCTCCCCAATACGGTATACTACCTACCTTATGCTGAAGACCCTTTGATCACGATCACGAGGAAAACTAGTCACGTTGCTGACTTCGACTTGGCGCAACTCCAAGAGCACTCTTCGATTTCTGTGTATGAGAACAATGACCTTGCCGGTATGGGGTTCCCTGGTGACGGGTCCCTGAACAACCCATACATCATACAGAACTTGGAGATTACGTCCATTGGCGTGTCCATCGGAATAACCAATTTTACAGCCCATTTGCTGATTCGCAACTGTGTTCTGATCTCTATGTCTAGCGCGGAGAGAGTGCCTATTCATCTCAGCCAATCAGGCAATATCTCGATTGAAGATTGCATGATTAGGGGAGGGAGGTACGGAATCCGTATTAGAAACGTTTCCGAGGTTGATGTAATCGGCAACAGGATTTACGACGCGACCGGTGTTGATGTGGGCGGCAATATCTTCGATGGCTTCGGGATCTACTTAGAGGACAGTGATCAGTGTAATATTACGGGCAACACAGTATATGCAAACAACATAGGGATAGCGCTGGAGTCCAGCAAGAACTGCTCTATCACAGAAAACAATCTTTACGGGAATGATGGACCAGGGTTGGACCTGTCAGGAAGCTCAGTGAACAACACAGTATCCGAGAATGTATTTGGTTGGAACTCCCAACCCCTACTTCCCCTAGATAATGCATTGGACAGAGGTTGGAACAACACATGGTCCGGAAATTCTTGGTCAGACTACATTCCTCCAGGTCCATACAATGTGTCTGGAACGGCGGGCTCACAGGACCTCGAGCCTAGCTCACTTGAGGACACGAATATCCCGCTCATATCTTCCCCAGATGATATCGTCGCGGGTGAGGGTTCAGACGTTCATGCAAATTGGACCACATCAGATCAGTTTCCTTTGAGGTACCAAGTCTTAGTAGATGGCCAAGTGCGAATTTTGCGCACATGGAATCAATCCGACATATCATTCAGTATAAGCGGCCTTTCAGTGGGTACATACGACGTGGCTTTGATAATCACTGATGCGGCCGGGAATGAGGCAGAGAACTCAGTCTTGGTTACTGTTTTGTTCGTCGTCTTCTCCGATATAGGGACAGACCTGGTAGTAGTAGCATCCGTACTCAGTGTGTTAGCAGTTGCCTTTGTTGTCTATGTGATCAAGAGAAGACAGTGAGTAGGTGATGCACCTAACGCCTGGCTTAAAGCATCTTGATGTGTTTGCGCCACTAAATACATAAGCAGGGCATATCGAGCCAGCCCAGAAGCTTCTCCTGAGTAGGTGAAGAGTACCCATGGCGCTTGACTTCGCAAAGTCTATTGAGATTCGCTGGCATGGTCGCGGCGGACAGGGAGTTGTCACAAGCAACCAGATGCTGGGAAAGGCCGCTCTTGAAGAGGGCAACTACATCCAGGCGTTCCCAGAGTTTGGCCCAGAGCGGACCGGTGCCCCGGTCAAAGCATTCTTGAGAATCAGCAAGATGCCTATCCAAGTCTATGCTCAAGTCTACAATCCACATGTGGTCATATGCATAGATCCCACTCTGCTTGAAGTGGTGAATCCCACGGATGGCCTAAGGAATGATGGCACTCTTGTTCTGAACACTACCTTGAGCCCTGAGGAGATACGGAGCAAATA
>CAYFTD010000018.1:0-6944 GCA_964345915.1 uncultured archaeon | reverse complement strand
AAGCCTGATGTCTTCGAATACTCGTTTCTGGAGGTACTCGTGTCTTCCTGTAGATAGGGCGTTCCAGCTCAACCACCATAGCGAAGATAATCTCAGAATCTTATTGTTCGCTCTCTTTGCAAAGACCAGAGCCTTTTCCAATAGCTGAAATCCCTTCTCGGTGTATACTCTCTGCTCTCTCTCGTCCTTTATGAAATGAAATCCAAAGAAGTAGTACAAGAGACCGGTCACAAGGTGTGCCATCCCAATGAAAAGAGGATTGTCGCAATCCCTGGTGATCTCTATACTTTCTTCACTCTTCAATAGGAGTTTCCTGTTGTACTCCTTCCAATTCTCATCCCACCTAAAAGGCGCAAGGACCATATGAGCCCAACATAGCCAAGATTCAGCATATAATGATTCAGCAAGAGATTGAGCATTTCCAACATTCTTTGAAAGCTCCCAGGATTCTCCTGCAGTGGTTATGCCTTCCTGAATGAGCTGTTCAATCTCTTGTTTGTCACTAGATTGAGAAACTAGGTAGAATGAAACCATCGCGGCACGACTTAAAGTCCGGGCTTGGCCCTCTCGATCATTCTCTTTAGAATAGAGTTCGCTTGATTCAATGAAGTGATCATGAGATTTGCTGAACGCTTTCCTACTTTCCACATTGGACCCAGCTAGAAACCCATTGAATAAGGAGGCTTCTCCAATGCATTCCAATTCCTCCTGCTTGTCGCCTATCTCATTATAGAGAGTCGCAGCTTTTCTGTAGACATGGATAGCATTTCTGGTATGTTCTATGTTTTCTGCTGCAGTTTCAACTGTTTCTGCAAACTGTGCATGAACGTATCCAAGCTTCTTGTATGCTCCTGCAGCCTCCTTCACATCCTTCATATCTGAATAGGACTCTGCCGCCTGCTTGTAAAACTCCATCATTTCTGTCCAGTCGCATTCCATCTCTTCAACGTCTTCTACCTCTGAAGGACTCTCATCTCCTCCCTTCTTCATCATTAATCGAACCTTACATACACGCTTGGCCGCGTGTATGAAATGCAATTGGTATGAATTTTTCTATCTCCAGACGTTTATATCAGAAATCATTCCTACAGGTGCCAGCCCACTGTCACCGTTGTTTACGGCAAACATAGTGTAGAGGAAAAACAATATACGTCGGACACAAGCCTCCGGATACGGGGCGAAATCTGTTGAAGCTCGACATCACATCTAGAGCGTCTAACTTGAGGTACGCCATTAGAGACATTGTGGTTGCAGCCAGAGAGTACGAGAAACAGAAGGGGGAGAAACCCCTGTATCTCAACATAGGCGACCCTATCAAGTATGATTGGAAGACTCCCGACTTCATGGTGGAAGCCATGTGCGAAGCTGCAAAGGATGGGGTCAATGGGTACGCGCCTTCGGAAGGCCTCGAAGAGTTGAAGAATGCGGCGGCGGAGAAGGAAAAGCGTGTCAATGGAATTGATGTGGACTCATCAAGAATCATTGCGACAGCAGGCGTATCAGAAGCGATACAGTTCCTCGCTGGTGCGCTCGTGAAAGATGGCTCTGAGTTGCTTGTGCCTGGCCCCTCATATCCACCGTACATCTCCTACGTTGGATACTTCGGCGGTGTCCCCGTTGAGTACAAAACCATTGAGGAAGAAGACTGGTCTCCCGACACCGAAGACCTGAGGAAGAAGGTCAATGAGAAGACCGTCGGGATTCTTGTCATTAATCCAAACAATCCAACTGGCGCTGTCTATGATGAGAAGACGCTCAAGGAGATAGCCTCCATTGCTGGAGAGCACAAGCTACCATTGATCACGGATGAGATCTACGACCAATTGACCTTCGACAAGGTGCAGACGCCGATGGTTCAAGCGGCGAAGGATGTCCCAGTCATGGGATTCAATGGTGTGAGCAAGGTCTACCTCGCTCCTGGTTGGAGAGTAGGGTATGTGTATTATCACGATGGAGATGGAGAGCTGGAGCCCCTCCGAGATGCAATGGTTCGTCAAGCTAGGATTAGGATATGTAATAACGGTCCGGCCCAGATGGCCGCAGTAGCGGCCTTTCGAAGTGATGGCAGCCACCTTAAAGAAGTCATGAAGAAGCTCCGAGAGAGAAGAGATTTGATCTGGAAGCGCCTGAACGCGACCGATTCGATTTCCACAAGGCTCCCACAAGCGGCGTTCTACATAATGCCCAGAATTGAGTTGAAGGGGAGATGGAAAGACGATACAGAGTTCGTTCTTGACGTATTGCGCGAGACTGGCGTCGTGTTCGTCCCTGGCGCTGGCTTTGGTCCCAAGTATGGCAGCAATCACTTCAGAAGCGTCTTCCTTCCACCACCCGACATGATTTCAGAGGCGATGGACAGACTTGAGAAATTCATTAGCGCCAGATAGAGAATCTAGTACTACTGGAGCTCTGCTTCCTTCGATGCGACTATCGAACTGATATCAGCCAAGAGTTTCTCTAGGTGTTCCCGCGCGAACTTAGCCTTCTCGGATGATGCGGGTTTCGCTCCAACCATTAGAGTCTTGTCAGCGAGGATTCTCTCCAGCTCGGACCGAATTCCTATCAGCCTCGCAACAGAAGTTTCCAATGTTTCTCTTCTTTTCGATCTGGCCGAAGCCTCTTCTGGGTCGTCGGCAGCCCCAGCCGTCGGCATCTGATTGTGTAGGTCCTCAAGATCTTGTACCAAATCTGAAGTGTTGTCTTTGGTGCTCATGACCAACACAGAGAGTCCTCGTTTGGCCTCGGCATCTCGGTCCCAAGCTGTCAAATCCTCGGCCGCGCTGGACTCAATCTCCATCTTGCGAGTAGTCGCCGAGGAATCGATGGTTTCCTTTACAGACTTCAGCACCGTCCTCGCAAACATCTTCCTATTGGCTTCCTTTGCCGCCTCGGCCTTCTTTACGAGCTCATCATCCCCTAGAATGGAGTCCAGTACATCTATCATCGCATTTACGACACCGATCTGTGCCTTGGCTGTGGGCAATCGATCTTCTTCGATGTGGTTCCGCGCTTCACTCAAAGACTCAGATAGTACTGAGGCCAATCGATGGAATGGCTCGTTATCTAGCGGATACTCCTCTATCGATGCTTCAAGGATGCCCATTCGACCGCCCGTGACGTCCAACGCTTGAAGCAGCTTCTCGCTGTCCTTGAAGTCTTTCAGCACGAGAGTCCCCGGACCCGCCTGGAATGAGTATTCAGTTCTTAGCTTGTCACTGTACTTTCCTCTTACTAGGACAGAGTATTCCTTGACACCTGTGAGTGCCTCTGCTGCTTTGACGACGACGGCAAGATCTAATGACTCGCCAGGCGGCAGCGTGTGAATCGTCCTCTTCTGGTCTCCAGAAACCACCACTAGAGCATCGTCGAAGTGCCACTCAGCCTGAAGATTCAGTGCTTCACCTTCTCCGGCATTTTGAACGGCCACACCAACCGGAAACTCTTCAGTGAATGTCATGTCAGCAGGCAGGACCAGTTGAGGAACAAGCTTGGGAATCTTGAGCTTACCTCGTAGTATCTCCCGAACCATGTCTAGACCTTTGTCAACATACTTCGAGAACTCTTGGGCATTGGCATTTGCCAGAGCCGCTTTCAGCTCTGTGACTGCTGCAGTTTCAGCCATAGAGAAACCCTCAAGATCGAGTGACTGAATCGAAGTCTCCAACATCTGTGGAATCTGACTCAACCGAACAATGGCAGGAAACCTTAGCTTCGAGGCGTTCTCCGCTGAGAATGTACGGGCCTTGTAGAAGGCCTCAGCTTCTTTGCCAATCATGATGTAGATCAAGCATGCAGCCATCGCGAGTGCAGTGCCTTTTGCCGTCTCGGCGTCCTCACCCCAAAGGAGGTGCTCACCCGACGCAGCGAGAAGATCATCAGCAGCTAGTTGATAGGCTTCTACTGCCTTCCCTGATTCGCCAAGTTCAGAATACACATCTCCGGCTGCGCACATGTTGATTGCTGAATTCTTGAAGGCCTTCGAATCTCTGTATTTCTGAGCAGCCTTCTCGTAGGCATCTGCAGCCTGTCTGTATAGCCTGTCAGCCCCTTCGTAGTCACCGCGTCTCTCGGACGCTCCAGCCGCTTCAATGAACTTGCGACCAGCCTCAGTGAAGGACTGTCGCAGGGATTCCTTTGTGGCCTCTTCAATCATGCGCCGGACGTCATCATCAGACATAGTTACCTCGTCCTCCTTTCCCTCTGTCAATCCGGTATACCATAGGTCCTCTTTTCAGATGTCAGTAGGATTTGAGATGGTGAGTCAAGTGTCAGTAGACTTCTCTTGGAGAGTGAGTCAATCGTTCGGGAAGTGACCCTCCTGGACCTTCAACGACCAATTCGAAACCAGCGCCGACGCGGCCTCTCTTGGAAGTCTGGAATCCCGACTTCTGAATAGACCTAGCATTGCGCTCTGCAGCGCGGCGGTCTATCATGCTGACTCCTCCTGGCACTGAAAGGACCAGCTTCTTCTGAGCATCATCAACCTTCAACGTGATTTCAGTCGTAGGCGTTCCCAAGCATTCGTGGAATTGACTGTTCTTGTATTCTAGGAAAGTCATTGTACCCTACCTTTCCATCTATTCTGGTCACAGGGAGTCTAGGTTGCATATTAGCATTTGGCGGATGGAACTCATTGCATGAGGTAGAATCAAGTTCGTTGTTCAAGGGAGCGAGGTTTATGCTCGACACAGCATCAGATATGGTCCCACGTAATCCCATCAGTGAGCTCCTTCCGGTCTCTGACTCCTCCTCCAGCCGCATAGCAAGCACATGCAATCAGAAATGCAATCATTGTACTAAAGATAAAAGGTCCTACCACAGGCCGAGCTACTTCTCCTGAAGGATCGATATACAGGTCTGATGAGCCATAGTAGGATAAGGCAAAGAGCACCACCCAAAAAACGATGAAGACCGTTAGAGATGATGATTTCCCGTAGGACTCTTCCTGAGGAGTAGTATAGCACATCACTCTGATACTATCGTGGCAGACTATAAAGCTAAGGTCTGTAATAGGATCTGTGGGGTGGAGATTTATGCAGGATACGCATGTCGTAGCACGGAGGTCGGAGCATAGATTGCATATTGGCATTTGGCGGTTGAGGGTCAACGAAGAATCGTTGTGGCACCCGAAAGAAAAGAACAGAGACAGGGGCATGGACCAAAAGTCGGTCCATAGTCCCTGCTGTGTAAGCTGAAGGAACCCGATCAGTCTGGCGGTGGAGGTGGTGGTGGGGTGTCTTCCACTCTGGTGTCCACTGGAGTCAGAACTGAATCACGTTTCTTCCTGGTGAAGTAGAATCCGGCCAGGATGAAGATGAAACCAATGACTGCAATGCCTGCACCGACATACAGTGTCATGCCTGGGATGAAGTCATAGGCTGGATCAATAGTCGGGAGAAGTGCTATGATAGCGCCTCCAATCAATAGAAGCACTCCCAAACAGATAGGTCCCGAACGGACATACTCTCGCCATGTAAGATAAGCCAATTGGGTTAACTCCTAATCGAGACTCATACCACGCGGTCTCGTGTGTTGCTACATGTGGCGGGCCTAGCGATTTAAGGGTGTCGCCGGTGTTCTATCCGAGGTCAAGGGACATCTGGACTTTGCAGCCTGTGGATGATGTGTTGATTTCTACATTCGCCCCAGTGAGTATACTGACCTTCTTTGCGACCTTCTCGTGGAAAGCACATGGATAGCCTGCAGGGATATAATCCCCCTTAGGATCTAACTCCCTAGCTAGAGCAAGGAGCTCGCAGCGGCCGGTTTCTATGGTGAGGTTGTGAACTCCGTTCGCAGGCAGCTGACCTTCCTTTGTGCAGCTAAGAATCATGTTGCCAAAATGAGATATCACGTCGACACCTTCTCCAGACGCTGCCCAGATTCTAACCAGCCTGTCTGCTACCTTCTCGAACATCATACTCAGATGTCCCTTTGGAAGACTCTCTCCATAGGCCGCCAACTCTGAGAGCATGATTCCATACGATTCAACAGTACCTCTCCATAGGTGCTCACCAGCAAGCGGTTCCATCTTCGGCAGCGCACCAACACCAGTCACCGAGAGATCCGTCGTTTCAATCTCATACTCCTCTCCAACGTCAGCCTTGGTAGACACAGGCGATGTCCCATCGTCGTAGACCAAATCTGGAACTTCGTAGTCTGGACTCACGCCCGATGTCTGATATGTACGTGAGAACTGCATTAGGCGGCCTGCACATTGTGCCACTGCATGCCTACTTAGACCCTGCAGTCTGATGTGCCCGTATATCACACCAACGAAGGCTTCGAGATCGAGTTGGTGCAGAGCCTTTTCCGCGATGATCTTCTTTCCCCTTACAACTCGACAAGACCACTTGTCGTTCATCACTCCAGCCTGGGCAGCATAGCTCGTGTTTGTGATTCCAACGAGGGGGGAGATAGGATAGAAGTCACTCAAGGGAGAAGCCTCACACTCATCTATCAGAGTGGTGGTCATCTCAAATCTTCAAAAGCCTATTGTGAATGTACATCGTCGTCTTCACTCTCCAAGTTTGACCCTTAGGGTGACAATCGAGTGTGCATCCATGGGAATGGTCACAATAGAGTCTTGGAAGCTAAGCTCACCCACTGTTCTCTCGCAAAGGTCGATAAGCTCCACTTTCTTGAGTTCACGGTGAAAGTCCAAGTTCGCGTTTCCTGAAGCGCCCAAGATCTCATATAGCCGTACAATGACCTCATTGCTCGTTTCGCCGAGTTTGTAGCACGAGAGCATTAGGTCCATGCCTGCTATCGTAAGCATTGATGCTTCCGCTGGCAATCCGTTGCCATCATGTGCATCAGATGCTTTGAATGGATACCCAATGAGTGACAAGCGATGCTCTGCGGCTCTCTGCCATACCATTGCATCACTCCAAGAACCCCTATGGGGTTTTAGTGCAATTCTGAAGCTGTGAAGACCTGTTTCA
>CAYFTD010000017.1:0-2861 GCA_964345915.1 uncultured archaeon | reverse complement strand
GGGAGCGAAAACTGATGGGAAACAACTCAGGTTATAGTTTTGCGACGTGGACCTCCTTCATTGAGGAGTCCCAGATTAGAGCTCTTCTCAAATACAAGGTGCAGTACTACTTCGCCGGTGGACTTCCAGGTATCATGCCAACTGAGATATTCGGTCAAATCATGAAGGATCTCGGTCAGACATACCAGGAGAACCCGAAACAGGCGATTGACGATTTGAACTACGGCCCAACTGGGGGTCAGCCTTGGTTTCTGAAGACGCTTGCGAAACGTCTTCAACATATAAGGAGAATTCCAATCGATTGCGAAACCGAATGGGAATGTGTGTCAGTGACCAATGGGTCACAACAGGCACTCTATGCTATTCTTGACACCATGGTTAATCCAGGTGACGTGATAATCACACCCTCGCCAGCATATCTGGGCTTTCTAGTCCCAGCTGTGAAGCTAGGTGCACGAGTAATCACTGTGGCAACAGACCTTGAGGGTATGATACCCGAGGACGTAGAGAAGGCCATTGAGATATCCAAGTCCAGTTTCGGGAAGTGCCCAGACATCGTCTATGTAGTGCCTGATTCTGACAATCCAAAGGGGACAACGCTTCCCATGAGCCGACGTCAGGCCCTGTTCGACATATGCGAGAGTCACAATATCCTCATTCTCGAAGACTCAGCCTATGCCGAGATACAATTCAAGAAGAATCCACGTGCCATAAAGACTCTAGACAAGGATAATGAGCGAGTGGCATATCTCGGTACTTCAAGCAAGGAAGCTGCAGTCTTGAGGGTAGGATACTCAGTCTTACCAGAGAATGTCAAAGATCAGGTAATCAAGGACAAGGGATACCTAGATCTGTGCACATCGACACTTGTGCAACGGATTCTGGACGTCTACTACGCGAATTATATCGATGATGCAATGCGCCAGGCAATGCCGAAGTACCAGGAACGCTACGAGGCCATGGCCAAGGCAATTGACGCCTCTTTCCCTGCTGGTGAACGAACAGACCCTACAGGCGGGTTCTTCATCTGGTGGGAGAGCGAAAAGCCGTTTGACAGTGCAAAGTTCTTGAAGGAAGTTGCGATACCCAACGACCTACTATACGTGCCCGGAGAAGCTTTCTATCCAATTACGGGGTATAAGCTTGTCAACAATGGAAGTGATCTCGAACCAAGCAAACCTAAGCACAATACAATGCGACTCGGCTACTCATACGCTTCACCAGACGTGATTCATGTTGGGATTGAGCGTCTTGGCAAGCTTCTCTCTGAGCACCTATGAGGAGAATACACCTGACGAGTCAATAGCCATGTCATTTGCTATATCGTGAAGTTCACGAAGTACGTTGCTCCATTTCGCATCGCACCAACATAAGCTCTGAAGTACGGACCAAACAAGTCGGGGAATCCTGAATTGATGGCCCATTCTATCCATGACCACGTGACTTCTTGACCAATCTTGCCTTTTGTAAACTGACCGTAGCTCCAGCTGAGATATCTCTCCAACTCTAATCTGGTTTCCAGATTGTCATCACCAGTCTTGCTCTTACCTTCTCTTCCTCTTGCTTCTAGATCTGCATGCGACTCGTTGAGCTGTATATGAGAACTCTGAAGAAGATTCTCAAACTCCGCCATGGCGTCGTTCATTTCGTCATACTTCTTCTTCTTCCTAGAACGGCCTATTCTTCCCATTGTTTTGAACATCTCTGGGCTGTGGAGAGTAGTGAGTCCTTTCTGGCTTATGGCATTGGCAAGTTCCTCATTCCAGGGTGTGTTGAAGTAGATGCGTGGATACCTGAGGAATTCGGGGAATGGAAACTGCAGCTCTTTTGCCGCTGGAATAACTTGGGCGTAATAGGCCGCCTCTCCAATTCCACCGACGTGGACTACAATGGGCAACAGTGTATCCATAGCCATCTGTCTTGAATCAACACGAGGGGACAACGATTTCGAAATGTCTGACAGGTCGGGCTTGTCTGCATTTGTTTCAATCGTAACTACTTCGCCACAATTGGGGCATTTCCCTGAGAGTACCGCCGTCTTTCTACTCTCTTGATAGGCGAGTTCAATTCTAGCTCGGTGGCAGTCCTTCCCTAGGCATTCAAAGAAGAACGGTACGTAGCTGTCGGATCGCGCACCTATGTTTGCCCTGAACCCGTTCTCCTCAATGAGTGATGTCGCTGCATCATGTGCAGCCAGAAACCGTTCCCTGTTCCTCTTTGCCAGCAGCAACTCAAGTCCTTCCACTAGGAGTGATCTGAACGAGTCATCAGACGCTGGAAGCAGTGGGATACCAAGATTTCCCTCCACGTTAAACAGACGTCCCATAATCTTCGCTCCCCATTCTCCTAGAGTCTTGGAGTTATCGTAGGCCCATCTTGTCAATGATAGAGCATGCTCAAGCCTTTCCTCGAAGAGTAGACGGACTTTGTTGTCAAGCGATTTTGTCAGCGGGCGATAGCTGCTGCGGACACTCTCTTCTACCTGAGCGTACCAATCGAACTCGGGCAGTGGGATGACACTAACTGGAGAGTGTTCGAACCCCTTCTCCACCGGGAGCCCCACGAGATTGCCTTCTTGACCGACATTGGGGGTTCTAACGTTCGTGAGTTCACTCTGTACGGTGTCATAATCAGCCAAGGAGAAGAGAGGTGCATATTGAAGGTCTTTGTCATCATCCAAAGCGGCAATCTTCACTATGGTGGCAGCCTTGTTCAGAATATAGCAGGGACCACCCAGAACTATAGTCTGATGGCCCGCTTCTATGACGCCATTGTAGAGTTTGGAAATGTTAGCCTTGACCCCAGGTGTGAGAACGCCGAGCCTGCGATTTGCTGATATGAGTGCCTTCACGACACGGCTC
>CAYFTD010000016.1:0-7688 GCA_964345915.1 uncultured archaeon | reverse complement strand
ACCGATCTTGAAGTCTGCCATAACCTATCAGATGCTAGCTCCTGCGGTTGCGCAGCGAGCGATAAATGCGGGAACGAAGCACGTTCTTGGAAAGCTTGAAGGTCTCAGGGAGAGTTTTGGACTTGATGAATCAGCCCTGGCTCGAGGTCATCTTCTTGACGCTGACGCTTTAGGACGTCCTCTCAGCGCGATTCGTTTGGCTCGGTCCATTTCGAGAGCTTCTTGGAAGAATAAGACAAAGACAAAGGACATCAAACAGTCTTGGAATCGAGTTCTTGAACCAGCATTGAAAGAGTTCATGGAACTCACTCAACTTAGGTCGGAAACCGAGCGAGACTGGGGGAAGGACACCCACGCTTACAAGTTCAACACCAAAGTCTTGCGCGCTCTGAAGAAGCTGGACACTGGAAAGGTCGGGTCGTTGGGACCCACACTTGAGGATATCGCAGCTGAAGCATCCGTCAAACAGCATGTCGCGGCAGAGGCTCTCGGGAAGATGAAACAAAGCGGGGTTCTTTACGAGCCCCGTCTTGGCCACTATAGACTTGTCTAGAGATGCACTCATCTAGTCAAAGGCGTCCCAGAACTCACCTGGTTCATCGCCATCTTCAATGAGTTCTATCTCCTGCACTCCGACACGCTCAGCATCATACCTTCTGGCAAGCATGGTTCCGTCGAATTTCTCCCGTGCTGTGGCATCCTTGCCGCGCCAGACGAATATGTCCTCCCAGGTGTCCAGCAGATAAACGTCGTCACTCCTGAGGGAGTCACGCGAAACCGGGACTTCAGCGAAGAAGGTTTCGTCACCTTCGTGATGGACTCTCCAGAGCTTATACTCGTGCTTCTCCATCTGGACTTTCCTGAGGATTCCTTCAGTGTCTTCGTCAGTCAATCGAAAGTCGTCAAAGAGGGCCTTGAACTCCTCTGGTTCATTGCCTCCATCAATGCGATCTATATCTGCGTGGCCTTTCCTTTCCGTATCCTTGAAGACTGCCGATGCAGCAGTTAGAAACTTCTCGTCTGCAGTCGAGTTAGGACCTATCCATAAGTAGATCTTTGGACCTGCATCAACTAGATAGCAGTCACCCCTTCCGAAAGCCCCCGGATCAGACATTCTTGTGAGGCGCCCCTTCATGACATGAAAAACTGTGGGCTCTTTCATACGGCCCGATTTGTGGATAGTGGCCTTAAGTAATGCCTGTATTGACTCAAGACATATAGGTGGCTAGAAGCTAGAGCCAAGTTGAACAGGGTGTCCAGTTGTGCCTGAACTGCCGGAGATTGAAGTCCTTGCCAGAAGATTCAGTGAAAGACTCCTTGGCGAGGTTGTTCAAAGAGTCAAGGTCTACGATAATCTAGTGATTCACGGACAACCTGTGGATCAATTCGAGTCTGCGGCGGTTGGAGAGTCCTTTCAGGCCTTCAGGCCTGATGGGAAGTTCATCTTGATGGAACTCGATAACCATGAACTGGTCGTGAATCCAATGCTTGCCGGCAGATTTCGGCTTGTCCAACGACCTAGAACTACAATCAAGTCTGACATGTTCTCAGTGGGAACCGAGAACTACACATTGTGGTACTACGACAGGAAGAGAATGGGGCGTGTCTACCTAGTTCCGAAAGGGGACTATTCCGGCGTTGCCGGTTTTGATGGTAGAGGACCTTCAGCGCTGGACCCTGAACTCACGCTCGAGCAGTTCAGACAGAGGATTTGCAGACACAGAGGGCAGATAAAGAACGTTCTTCGGAATCAGAGATTTGTCAAGGGCATCGGAAACGCATTCTCTGACGAGATATTGCTGTATGCCGGTATCCTACCTTTCCGAAAACGTAGTTCGCTAAGCAACGAGGAGGTGCAGCAACTATATCACTCTATGAAGAATGTCCTCTCAAGGGTCTTGGAGATAATATCGGACAGGGATATTAGTCAGCTAGGAAGTGAAAGGAGGGACTTCCTTATGATTCACGGAAGAGGTGGCGGTGTCTGTCCACTCTGTGGTGGACGTGTGTCCGAAGTGACTGCAAATCGTTTCAAGACAAACTACTGTCAGAGCTGTCAGAAGTGATTTGATGCAAAATACTAATCTGTAGCGAAGACATGCTATAGAACTGCCACCGGGAGAGAGAAGACTCATGGACAAATGGGAAGAGAATTTCCTCCGTGAGATAGTAGAGCTTGACACAAACAGTGATGAGAAGAAGAACTACGTCGAATGTGCTGATATTATCAAGAGGTACTGTAAAGAGGCCGGTCTTACGGTTGAGGTATTCGACTCGAAGAGCGACGACAAGCCCCAACCGAACATCGTGGCGACGATGGACGTTGGTGCGAAGGAAACAGTCCTTCTCTGCACCCACTACGATGTCGTACCCGCAGGCGACGTCGAAGGCTGGAAGAAGCCCCCCTTCAAGATGTCAGTTGCGGGCGGTAAGGCCTACGGCCGTGGAGTGTCTGACAACAAAGGCAACATCGTAGCATGTGTTAGCGCGGCAAAGGAATTGATCAAGCGAGGCACTTCGAAAGTGAACTGGAAGCTCCTGATTTCACCCAACGAGGAAATCGGGGGAGCGTGGGGTATCGACTACCTCATCAACGGCCCACCAAAGATCAGAGGCGACTTTGGCATTGTGGTGGACTCAGGCCCTGAGTATGTAAGCATTGGCGCCAGTGGCATAGTTTCGGGAACAATCACAGTCCACGGGAAACAGGGGCACGCAGGCTATCCCTTTGCCTATCCCAACCCGATCCATCTGTCTTTACCCCTACTCACCGTGATGTTGGATTTCGTCGATGTCAGACGTAAAGTTGAATCGAGCCTGCCTGCACCTCCGGGAACGCCCCATCGGAACCTATGGGGAAGATTCTCAATGACAATGTATGAAGCTGGCAGCAAGTTCAATGTCATACCTGGAAAGGCGGAAATCACTTTTGATTGTCGATTGATTCCAGAGGAGAAACCTGAGGATATACAGAAGGACATCGAGAGGTTTCTGGAGAATGCGACAGAAGAAACCGGAGTGGAGGCTAGTGTGGAGTTCAAGCTGAAGGCACGTGGCTGGAGCTCAGACCCAGAAGACCAATTCATCAAGAGATTCCACGCTGCAGTCCAAGAGGCCATAAGTCCCGACATTCCAATTGCTGCTGACTTGGGTGGAAATGATGGCCACTTCTTTACCGGTGTCGGCATACCGACGGCGTGTTACGGCACGCTCCGTGACGACAACAACTACCATGGACTGGATGAGTTTATGCATCTTGAAGACTTCGAAAAGGTCAAAGACGCTCTCATCAGTTTTGCTGAGATGTGATTCTTGATGACAGATATCCACGATTTGGAGATTGGGGCTCCAGGGCCATTCCTTCCACCCTTTGAGAATGCAATCAGGAACGCGAAGACGATTGATTCTCTGGGCTATGACAGCATGGCGTTTCCTGACCACTTCGCGGGATTCATTCCTGAAAGTGTCTGGATCCCTGATGTCACACCCCTCTCCCTCCTACAACAGTCTCCGCATACTTACTATGAGCTTGGAACCATCATGGCCGCTTGTGCTTCCGTGACAGAAAGAGTGAAGCTGGTCTCAGCAGTCACCGAACCCATCAGACGACATCCCGTGTTGCTGGCTCAGACATTTCTGACACTTGATCATATCAGCAACGGGAGAGCAATCCTTGGAATCGGCGCTGGAGAAATAGAGAATACTGAGCCCTACGGCTTGAATTTCTCAGGTCAAGTCGGAAAACTGAGAGAGGCTCTTGAGATTATTGAGCTAGTATGGCAGTCCCATGAACCCTTCAACTATGATGGGAAGTTCTGGAAGCTCAGAGATGCGGTCATGTCCCTTAGACCATTAGACCCAGAAAGACCTCCGCCAATCTGGATCGCGGCCATGGGGCCCAAGATGTTGAGGATTACAGCTGAGTTTGGTGACGGCTGGATTCCCACACTTCTTCCACCCAACGAGTATGCGGATCGCTTGAACACAATCAAGAAACACAGACAGAAGCTAGACAAGACAGGCCCATTCACTGCTGCTCTTTGGAACTGGTGTATCCTAGACGAAGACGAGTCAGTCTGCGATCAGCTGAAGCAGAGCAAGCTTGCGAAGGCATTTGCGCTGTTGTACCCGTCTTACGAGTGGGAGAGGCTTGGCTATGAACATCCCTTTGGGAAGGACTTCTACTCACTCACTGACTACATACCAATGCGCTATGATCGAGAAACCACTCTCAAAGCAATAGATCAAGTGCCAAAAGAGGTCCTAGATGACTTCTACATGTCTGGAGGCTCTGAGGCAATAATCAAGATGCTTGAGGAGTATGGAAGAGCTGGACTGACACACATGATACTTTGGAACGCAACCGGTATGTTTGATTTGGAGCACGTCAGAAGCTCCTACAAGGTGCTGAAAGAGGTCTTGAACTATGTCAAAGGATAAGTTAATTCTGATTACACAGAATAAAAACAAGATTGCTGAACTCACTCCCCTCTTTGAAGAGTTTGGCGTTCCCTTTGAAACATCGGACCTAGAGAAGTATGAGGTGAGGGCAAACAGCGTGGGCCGGGTTGCCATGGAAGCCGCGAAGAACGCCTACAAAGTGCTTAGACGCCCTGTTGTAGTAGATGACACAGGCCTATATGTCGAGTCGCTGAACGGTTTTCCGGGCCCTTATGCAGCCTACGTCCTCGAGTCTATTGGTTATGAGGGCCTCTTGAAACTCATGGATAGTGTTGAGGACCGAGATGCCCGTTTCGACACTGGAGTCGGCTATGCAGATGGCTGGGTGTTCCGCTACTTCATCGGAACCATGTATGGCGACATTGCCAAGGCTCCAGCTGGAGAGGGTGGATTTGGCTATGACCCGATCTTCGTGCCTGACGGAGAATCTCGCACCTATGCCCAATTGTCACTCGATGAGAAGGTCAAGGTTTCTCACCGGTCCGAGGCCTTTCGCAAATTCCTGGAATGGTACGTTGAGAACCGCCAGAAGATGTAGATGACTCCTTCAATCAGCTTGCGAATTGGGACTACTAATAAGTAATGAATGTTCACCACTCGTAGTGGTTACAATGCCGGTCAGTGATACGACTCTGAAGGCGCTGAAGGAGCTCGGGCTTACGGAGTATGAAACTTCTGCCTATCTGGCACTTGTGGAAGGGGGACAGATGGCCGCATCTGACATCAGCAGTAGGTCTCAGGTTCCATACTCCAGGATATATGACGTGCTTGGTCGTCTGGAGGAGAAGGGATTCATAACTGTGAGCAAGGGGCGACCAACTCTTTACACAGCAAAGTCTCCAACAGAGGTAGTGCGGCTCGTTCGACTTGACTGGGAACACCGAATCGAGAGTGCCACCAAGCTCGTGGTGGATGAGCTCCAGCCGTTATTCGAGCGGGAAACAACGGCCACGACACGGGATGTCTGGCTGCTTCATGGAAGGGCTTCGATTTTGGCCAAGGCACTTGAGATGCTTGAATCTGCCAGGGAGGAGGTCATACTTTCAGTCCCTGCTTTGACTCTGGAGCTTGAGGATCTGAATCCAGTGATTGAGATGGCCCTGTCTGCCAGAGTAAACAAGACTAGGGTCTTGACGTCCGGTGTAGATGCATCCTTGAGGTCTCTAATTCCAGCGGACTTTGAAATCCGAACCCGAGATCGTGTCTTCGGGGCTGGTCTGGTCACTGACGCACGACAGACTCTGATTATGCTGGCGGGTGGAGACACAGAAGGAGAGTTTCTGGGCGTCTTTAGCTCAGCTCCTGTATTTGCAGCAATGGCATCAGCCTATTTTGAGAGTCTTTGGAGTGACTCCACTCCATTGTAGGTTTCTCTCTAGCCTTTTATTGCTCAGGCAGGACCCAACTCTGGATATTACAAAGTAAGAAAGGAGGTCCACTTCATGGTCCTGTCGCAAGAGGACAGTGTCATGTCAGATAATGATGGTTCTGACTGGAGGAACCTGCTCACAGCAGATGCCAGGGCACTTCTCCGATTCATCCACGAGCTGCACGATGGAGGACAGCTTGAGGTGTTCCAGCCCGGCCCTGAGATGACGCGGCTGAAACAGATGATTGAAAGCCACCGCGGTAGCCTCTACACAGCACTTGAGCGCAGAGTGGAACGAGTTCGCGAGTTGGGCGGTGTGGAAGTCATCACTCAGAAGGATCTCTGGAATCTTATCGAGGCGATTTGGCGAGCGAATGTTTCTGTATTCTCAGATACTGAGCTAGCTGTCCTAAGGGAAACCCTCAATGAGCCCGGCCTCGGCCTCAGGAGACTTGCTCGGAAGAGCGGACTAAGCTACTCACAAGCAAGACGTGCAGTCCAGCGACTGAGAAGAGCTGAGGTTCTGAGAATGGAGGGTCTGCTCAACGCAGACAAGCTTGGCCTTTTGAGAGTACTGATTATGCTGGAATCCCCGAAGCTTGTTCTCTCGTCACCATACATCACAAAGAACCTCTTTGTCGACGGTAGTGAACAAATGGCATTTCACGTTGCCACCATCCCTAAGGAGAGAATAGAGGATCTGCTTAACATTGTACGAGGACTAAGGACAACTTCTGTTCGCGTTTCTGCTTGGCAGCTATCAACAGGCAAATCCAGCTTCAATGGGTCGTACAGTGTCCCCAAAGTCGGATGGAACCTAGACGTGTTTCATTGGTCCACTCAGTTGAGAAAGGGTGAGAGTCACTTAGTGGTGAGCGACTCTCCAATGAGGAGTTCAGAACATGTACACTTCACGGCTGCTGATCTGAAGATAATCGATCAGCTGACAGAGGACTTTGAGTCAACGGCTTCCGAGATAGTAAGTGAAACCAACCTGTCCGAGAGTACTGTATTCAGAAAGAGAGCCCAGTTGGTCGAGAATCAGGTCGTAGTGCCTAGGACTAGAGTAAGAGTGCCTCTCCTCTCAGAGCGAATGTTGGTTCTCTCAAGTGTCGAAGCAGCCGGCAACATCCTAGGGGCATGGAGTTTCTTGCCTGTGACGTATATGACACGAATTGTGAATCTGGAAACAGAAGAGAAGCGAGTGCTTCAGCTCGCAGCCCTGCCACACGGGACTGCTCGTGAGCTCATCAGAGCATTGGGATCGTGGATGTCGCGGGTTGATGACTACTCCGCACATATGATTGCTGCTGGATACGGCAGTCGGTTTGCCACTGCTGCGATGTTTAACCGACGTGGTAGAGCGTGGAAATGGGGCCATGGAGATTTCTTCGATGCTAGGTCCTACGGCATCGTGCGAAGAGAGGCAGAACTTGGGGAAATTCCAATTGATCTAGCCTAGCAGCTCGCGAGTCGTAATCCATATCTAGACTGAAACAGAACGGCCATGTCGGTGGCAATCGAAGCTTGATAGAGATAGTGATACTTGGCAGCGGTGGAAGTATCCCTACAGAAGGAAGGAACCATCCGTCTATAGTGGTAAGGCATCTAGGATGGAACCTGATGTTCGACTGTGGAGAAGACACACAGAGGCAGTTCGAGCGTGCCGGATTGGGACAAAACAAGAAGATGGCCGTCTTCATAACTCATGCGCACGCAGACCACTTGCTTGGACTGGGCGGCTTATTGCTTAGGTTCTCCCTTCTAGGCCGAATCAAGCCTCTGGACATCTATGGGCCGGTTGAATTGATAGAGTATGTGAAAATGAACCAAAAGACCATCAATCTCGGAACTACCT
>CAYFTD010000015.1:0-1644 GCA_964345915.1 uncultured archaeon | reverse complement strand
GTCGAACGCAACTTTGGGCATTTTGATCTTTTCGATGTCGTCTTCATCCTTGATCTGCACGTGAAAATGACGGGAGACGACATTGCTTTTCTCATCAGTTCTGACAATATCCACTGACTCATTGATGCCAAAGCCTGAATCGTGAATACACAGGGGCTGCACGATTACAGGTTCCACCACCATGTCCCCTGGCATGTGGCGCCACTTATAGAGAGTCCGCCTCAAATCTCTCTCAATACGCTGGCAGAGGGGATCGCTTGTTCTTAGCTTTAGTTCATCGTTGACATCCATCTCGTGCCAAGGTATCTCGTAGATATGAACGGTGGGCTTGGCCTTTTCCAAGTTGTTTATTCTGTTGCACAGTTCCCTGCGCTGCCCATTGATGGGCAAGGCGCCAATCTCTGCAATCTGCTTTCCCAGCTCCCGCAAGATACCTCTGTCCTTATTCGAACAATCCATTTCAACCACCAGTCTCTAGCTGCCAGTTCTCTTTGAGAGATTTGTCTTCACACTAATATCGCTTGGGTCTAGGCATATTTTCTGAATTTCCCTGCCTCGCCCCCACACACTCACTTATTCCTTGATTGCTTCCAGGTATCTTTTCTCGATTCTTGCCGCTACCGTCCATAGATTTCCGATTCTGATTTTTCCAACTTGGGAGCAGAGCATCAATCCATCGAAGCGGTTCAGCTCGTGCTTCTCCTCAATCCAGATTACCAGTTCTAGGAAGGCCGTTCCAATCGCGTCTTCCAAGGTTCTACCGGCGCTTGTGGTTGCCACAGACATGACTTCGCTCTGAGTCTCTATCCGAGGCCATTTGGTTGACTCTCCGTCGAGCAATCCTGTTTTGATCTTGACTTCCGCAGGCATCTCTATGGCGGTTCCAGAGATTTCACCGTCCCCTTGAACTGCGTGAACGTTGCCAACGTAGAGCAGTGCTCCTTCGTGGAACACCGGGAGGAAGACTGTGCTTGAAGGAGCAATGTCGGGAAGGTCCATGTTTCCTCCATGTCGGCCTGGTAGAACACTTGACGACATAGATTCTATTTCGAGAGAAGGAGCTACGCCGATTGTTCCTATCATCGGTTGGTATGGAATAACGATGGAATCAGTGAAGTAGATTTGCCCGGCTTTGATCTTGCAGATCTTCGGTTGACGTGGGAGACTGACTTTCATGTACCTGAGGACAGGTGGACTGACAATGTATCCTTCATTGAACTCTGAGAGGTACGTCACTCCTTGACCCGTCGTCGGTTTAATCCATTCAATAGAGACGGTTACTGTGCTTCCTTTCTCTGCATTTTTGATGTATATGGGGCCTAGGACAGGGTTCCCATAAGGAATCTTGCTCCGATCCCTCCGGTCGCCTTTCCTCCTAATCTGCCCGGAGCACGCATCCTCAACTTCTAAGACGATAGTCTCTCCAGGCTCGGTGCGAATAATGGGCTCATCAAAAGGACTGAGCGTGTACTTCAGCCCTACGTCCCTAAAGGATACCCGTTTCATTCAGATCACTAACTCAACAGTTTCCGATCAGGTCTATTTGAATCAATCGATCGACATTTGGGTTTGGGTTTCGATCGATCTCAGCTTTAAGGCTTCTCATTCCAGAAGAACCCAACGTTTCATTTTCCTGAACCCTCC
>CAYFTD010000014.1:0-2792 GCA_964345915.1 uncultured archaeon | reverse complement strand
GGACCTGATGCATATTCTGTCAATTGACAGACAACACTTTGGAGCCAGTAGATTCCTGTTCATATCCAGTGGTTTCTCCGCCAATCCAGAACTCTCACGTGTGATTGAAGTCGATGGTGATATCGTCGGCTATGTGATGGGCAGCGAACGACATGGTCATGTTCGCCTTGCACCCTGGATCATGTCTGGTCATTTCGAACTCGCTGAGGAACTACTGCATGACTTTGCGGTGCAAGCTGGAGGACGAATGATCAAACTTGGTGTCCTGGAAACCAGTAGAAGAGCCATAGGTGTGTTGAAGGCCTGTGGTTTGTTGGAGAAGACCTCTTCTTTACGAATGGCACTTGGAACTGATGAGAAGCCTGAGTTCTCGGATGGAATCTTTGCAATAGGATCTCCAATGAGAGGCTAGTCCGTATTGTTTATTCTTGATGAGTTCGACTTGCACACTTTCCATTGCTAATGCTGCCAAGTGGCGATAGCGAGTGATTCATATCCACCACAAATACGCTACATGTTGAAGATACGATGAATCTAGAATTCCTCCTTCAACCAAGAGTCTGGAGTGTCTTGAGAGAGTTGAAGTGGGGAGATAGGTTCGAGCGGGACCTCATCGAGAAGATTAAAGACATTGAAGGAGGTCCTGAGAGATTCAGCGAGATCAGCGACCGACTCATAGAGATGGGTTTGGTATACCGCCTGAGAGGGGGGCAAGGAAGTCCGTATCTTTGCCTTACGGACAAGGGTCAACTTGTGACTGACCGCTTGATTGAGGTTCACGAAGTCCTCGAGTCTGAGGATCCGTAACGAAGAACCTGAAACAAATGCAACGATACTAGGTCAACATATCCTAGTGCTCTGATCTAGTCACATGTAGCGCAGACGTTTGTCTGTGTTTCGCCGACTCCGCCAATGCCTCTCAGCTTCTCCACAACATAGGCACTCATGTCTTCGTTGCCCTTGAACACGGCCTTCACAATGATGTCGAAGGCTCCAAAGATGATGTATGCTTCTTTTGTTTCTTCAAGGCTCAGTATCTGTTCATACACCTCTCTATTTGTCATACCATCAACCTTGATCATGATGAAAGCAGTCAGAGCCATTTGGAGTCTACCTCAGCTAGAAATAGGTAACTAGACTCTACGTGACACTTATCCTTTGCGTATCGGCTTCAAGGGAACCCTTGTGACAAACGTCAGGACGCCCAATGAGGTGGGTCACCTTGAGTAGTCATAGCCGACGTATGAGTTGAATGGCTGTCTTCCCTAGGTCCACGATTGTGAGCTCTGGGATGGAGTCAGGCGTTGCCCACGCTATGAGCCAAATGCTGCCTTCCACCAATGACATCAGAAGGTGCCCTTGTTCTTTGCCCGCTGTCGCCACAAAGGTGTCAGAACTAGAAGAGACTGTGGTGTATTTCACGCCCCCAATCTCGATGCTCCCCTTTTCAGCAGTTGGTGCTTCTGCTAAATCAGCTGCAACATCGACCAAGTTCCAATTGCTCGTCTGCCAGACTATCTCTCCTTCCTTCAGAACTGCAAATGCCTGAATCTTTGGGTTATTCGCATAGAGAAGATTCCACTCATTGCTGATGGTTTGGTCCATTGTAACTCACCCAGGCCTAATGGTTGCCATAGAAGAAAGGGAGTTTCTTGAAGGACTGGGGACTGCCAAGTATCGCACCCTCAGTCTACCATCATACTTTGTGTAGACTAGATCTTCCCCTTCAGCGATTTGGCCGCTCGATCCACATCTACGTATGTCCCGTCTGGTTGGGCCTCGGCGGCGGCCCAGGCAACTACGAACTTGTCACCTTCAATCTTTGCAAGCACGAGCAGTCCATTGCCCTGCACATTTCGAGCCACAAGGCTGTCCGGTGTTGTCCTCAGTGTCGAGTATTTCACTTGATTCTGTACAACCGAACTCGCCCCGGAGCTGACTGCTTGACCCAATGTGACTGCATCCGCTGTAAGGTCCCAATTGTTGCTCTGCCACAGGACCTGCCCGCTGGAAGTAATGACTCCAAAAGCTTGCACCATCTGTCCACTTGCGTTGTAACATTGTGTATAGGCATCCATTACAGGATCGCTCATCTTTGATTCACTCCGTTTTGAACACGGTTTCCAGATGACTAGGGACAATGACCCCATAAAAAGGAATTCTTGATGGCTCTTTGGAACAGACTCATATGGTTGACCGGAGAAAGCTTGTCCATGTCAGGGGGTTCAGTCCGGGACACCAACAAAGGAGTCTTGGTCAGAGTACGCGTGAGGCCAAGGTCGAAGAAGAGCGGGCTGTTTTTTGATTTTGATGAGAATGAATTGACGGTGAATCTCAGATCTCCAGCCAGAGAGGGAAAGGCGAATTCTGAGTTGCTTAAGTTACTCGCTAGGCGCCTTAAGGTGTCTACAGGGAGTCTAAGACTGGTCGGAGGACAAAGGTCTAAGGAGAAGACCATACTCATTGAAGGAGTGACTGGTGAGACGGTCGTACGTATGCTTCGAGAAGTCACAAACGATAAATAACAGGCATGGTTCAGACCTGCTTTAATCCTGCACGAGTTCGTCCACTATCCCCCTCAAGTGGTAATGACACAGCGAACACAGGCCGGAGGACAGCAGTTGAGAAGAATCCGCAGGTCGACTAGAGCCCTGATGGGGGGGTTGTTTGGGGCGGGGCTTTTCTACGCACTTGTCGTGGCGGCTGAGGGTCGATGGAGTGGCCCTGATGTTATCTCCGCCATAATCATACAGGTAGTGCTGCTCGTCGCATCTCTCTCCCGAGGCCCCATT
>CAYFTD010000013.1:0-2942 GCA_964345915.1 uncultured archaeon | reverse complement strand
AACCCTCCGTACGGCAACATCCTGTCGGAATTGGAAAGAAACCTCATATCCAAGACTCATAAGTTGGACATCAGTACAGGAAGGACCGGGACTTGGAACAGTGCAGCTCTGTTCATTGCCAGAGCCAGGTCGCTTCTCAAGGAAGGAGGGCATCTTGGCTTCTTGGTGCCTAACAGTGTTCTCAGAACCAGACAATTCAGCAAGGTAAGACAACTCTTGTTGGACGAGATGCAATTGTGGCTCGTGATTGACGAAGCGAGTCCATTTCATGACGTCACTCTCGAGATGATTAGCATGTTCTGCAGAGCTGGATGTAGCTCGGGCGACTATGACGTTCAGGTGATTTCAAGACGACCTGGAATTGAATGGGAGGGACAAGTGCCTGCGACAATTCTTGAGTCGAGCGAAATCTTCCCACTCTACTATGACTCCATTCTGGCTAGAGTATTGACGAGAGCCACAAAGGGGTGGGTGACAGCGAGCAGAGGAAGGGACATTCCAAAGGGGCACGTGAATAGGAGAAGAAGCCAGAAGTTCAGTGTACCTTATGCAACAAGTGGACGAAGTGTCAAACGCTATAGACTTGACTCGAAGTACCTGATCTATTCAGACATGGCCTTCAGAGAAGATCAGGGACTACTTGATTCGTATGAAAACCAGTTCTTGATCTCTACCAAGAACTATCCCTATCCAAGGTGCGTCATGAAACCCAAAGGAGTCATACACGGCGGCGGTGCAGTTCGAATCAAGGCGTTGAAGCAGGACGTTAACTACGAAGTACTAGGACTGATTCTTAACTCTCGATTGATTCGATATCTATGTGTCAGGTACCTGACGAACTACTCTCAGCTTACCACATGCTTGAACACAGGAATAATGGAGGAGTTGCCTTTGGTCTTCCCAAGAAGCACGATGCCGTACTCAATCCTGTTCAAGGCGATGGGGATGGTCCATGAAACCCTTGATGATTCGAATAGGGATTTGGCTTCGTATCTAGACAGAGTCGCCGACACACTTGTGTACGAACGTTTCCTTCTAGACAATGACTCCTTCCTAATTGAGGTCGAAACTAGGCTTGAAGGACTCGGCGATTCATGGAGTCCTCAAGAAGTCCATCGGTTGTTGAATAATAGTGAGGTCTCTAATCTCATGGACGAGATACTGAAGACTCCCGTGGTCGAACTGGTAGAGAACTCTCATCGAATGTCGCCGTAGATGAGCTTTCACTCCTCCAATGTTGGAGGTCCATCAACTTTCAGTCCCGTCGGAGAGAAACTCGCCTAGACGTCCCTCTTCTTCAAGCAGTTTCATCCAGTCAATCGGCGAAGATTCTGCGTTGCCTCTGATGGTCCTTTGTATCATATCCACAACATCAGATTGCTTGATCTCTGTAGTGTCGATCTCGGTGACCATATCTTCACCATAAGCTTCGTAGGCATCGAGCTGGCAGACGCCAATCACCTCAGCCTCTACGTTTTCCTCAATCTTACTCTTTGGCCAGCCTCTTTTGATTAGACGGTGTTTCAGCGCCTCGGGATGCGTTCTGAGTACAAAGACTCGATTAACCGATGAATAGGGTACCAGGTCGATGTAGTGACCTTCGATTACTATCTGTTCATCTAGGTCTTCAATCTCTTGTAGAATGGCACTTACGAGACAGTCTTCATCGACAACGCTTGTGTCACGATCGCCGTTGTAAGCAGAGATGCAGCCTGCGGTTTCAGCTAGTTCACCGAGTGGCAGAACTCTCACCCCGAGTCGCTCGCCTAGCATTCTAGCCGCTTCTGACTTCCCAGTACCTGGAGTACCTCCGACAAGAATCACAGACATGAGGCGCAGGTCGGTAGTACGTCTTATGGACCTACCGATAGACACAAACAAGAACTGCTTCTCATGAGCCTGCCAACATTCGCTAGCCAGAAGACTGTGCTTATAAGCCGAGAGAGATTAGTAGGACGAGTAAGCGAATAGGAGTACCACGATGTCCCAAGGAGAATCACAAGGAAGCATCAGAAAAGCCCCGCTAGTGGCCTTCTTGCTACTCGCAATCTTGGCCGTCATCACTTGGTGGATAAACACTGTTCTGGCCATGGTGCTTGTTTTCTCATCTTTGTTTGCATTTGTATATGGAGTGTGTACTCTGCCCCTACAAGAAGTTCAAGTCCAAACTCGCGCAGTGAGGCGTCGTCGCATATACGGGGAATGGGATAGGATTCCAGTAGAAAGACTTGACCTACTTGAGGAACAGATGAGAGAGTCACTGAAGCAGTTCGATGTCGAAACGGAAGAAGAGGGATTCTCGATTCCTGTAGACGAGGTGGAGGGCGAGTCTGCCGGACTTGTTCACGACATCCCCGTTGAGGTCGTTGATGGGATTGGGAGAACATTCGGAAGGAAGCTACGCGAAGCAGCCGTGTCTTCTTTGGATGATCTGGCGGCTGCTGATGCGGCTGAGATTGCTAAGATCTGTTCTGTAGGAATCAAAGAGGCAAGACCATGGGTCGCGGACGCGAAGGCCATTGTCCAGGGGGCCGGGGTGACAAGCATCCTCGAACTGGCAATGTCTGACGCTGAGGAGCTACTTCAGAAAGTCGAGCAGGCCGTTGAAGATGGCTTCATTGAGGTTCCTAGGGGTCACGAGTTCACGATTTGGGCGGCACGACATTGGATTGCCGCGGCGAACGAACATATCGTGCTGACACCTGAGGACATCAAGAGATGGTCAGAAGACCAACCATAGATTGAAACAGGTCAGGCACACATTTTGCGGCACAAGCCATAAAAGACAGCCAAAGCCCTGTCACAAAACCCCCCTTAGTCAAAGTGATGTAGACCATGGATGTTCCGTGCACGATCAGGGATTTCAGAAAGGAGGACATTGATGCAGTCATGGCTATCAACCAAGCTGCTCTTCCCGAGAACTATCCGAGCTCCTTCTTCCT
>CAYFTD010000012.1:0-1509 GCA_964345915.1 uncultured archaeon | reverse complement strand
CAATCTGGAAAGGGAGATCACTCAGGTATCCGTTCGTTCTGATGAAACACATCAAAGAGCAACGACCACATCTGGTTCACGTGCAGTTCGGCCCGCTTGGGAGGGTCTATGGCGGCATGTTTGGGGAGGTAATGCTGTTGCTGCTCCTTCTGCTCAGGCTGGTGGGCATCAGGACTACTGTCACATTGCACAGTACGTGGATGCCTTGGCAAGTCAAAGACAGAATCAAGAAACATCGGATTTTCGGGCGAATTGCTGTTCTGGCTTCACCTCTCTTCAGATTGTACATGTGGTTGTTCGATAGGGGGACCAGTACTGTTCAGTTGAGTACAGCAACAGAAGATTCAACGCTGAGAAAGGAGTTTCTGAAGACCTACAGGTTCGATCCTGAGAAGGTCTTGGAGATACCACATCCGTGTTCTCAACCTGACCCCGCTCGAACCCAGAAAGGCTCAGCTGAGAGCATGGGGCTCGCAGGGAAGAGAGTCATTCTCGTGTTTGGCTTCATCCGACCCGGCAAGGGCCTTGATATTGCGGTCAGAGCCATGGCTCGAATCAAGGAGGCCCTTCCAGATGTGGTCCTCGTCATCGCCGGAAGACCGCAGTCCATTAAGGATAGACGCCAACTTGATGAGCTTCATAGTCTTGTCCTTCAGCTAGGTCTAGAAACGGCGGTTCGATTTGACACGCGATTCATTCCTGAAGAAGAAGTCCCCGGTTACTTTGATGCGAGTACACTGCTTTTGGTGCCCTATACGGAGAGTGTAGGCGCGAGTGGGCCTATCCACGGTTACGCAGGCTATGGAGTCCCAATCCTTGCCTCAGATGCCGGGTACCATAATCGGGAGTCCCTTGGAGGGAACCTCTTTCTTTTCCGAGCAGGGGATCCTAATGATCTCTCCAAGAAACTGATTGAAATGCTCTCAAGCCCGGAGCTGAGAACTGAAATGAGTAGAAGACAGCTTGAATATGCTAGAGGAGAAACTTGGAACCTTGCGGCAGCGAGAACCCTTCGAAACTATGAGAAGACGCTACGCTGAGTGGCGTCTAGGTCTTGCCTTCTTTTGATGCTTCTCTTATGTACCAGCTATCATGCCGAGGAAGTGTTCTGTGCAAGACAAACAATGCTGTCGCGCTGGGCAGTGCGAGCATAACTGCAAATACCATAGAGGGCGCTGACAGCAATACGACCTCGGTAGAGTACATCGTGTCGATGAAGATAGTGAGCTCATTCTTGCGTATCTGGTTGATGACGAGTCGAAATCGTGTGAGCTCCACAGGATGAACCTGAATATCTTGGCCTGAGAATGTGAATCGCCAGAGGACGTACGTGATGTTTGACGGCGAGAACTGCCATGGGGCAATCAGAGGCCAGCTGACTGAGTGTCCAGTCGCGTTCAGACCATCGAAATAGAAACCCATCTGGCAGTACTTCTCAAATGTAGGATCCCAGTCAGCCGAAATGAAGATTACTATTTCAGTTGTTGAAGTGATTGGAACACTCGTGTT
>CAYFTD010000011.1:0-6884 GCA_964345915.1 uncultured archaeon | reverse complement strand
GGAGATCTCGAGGGGAAGGATATTCAAGCCGCTCCCGGCACTGCGCCATAAGAGATGGCTGAAGTTCATCTTGGCCTCAATCGCATTGTACTTGGTATTCTTGTTCTCATTCTTTGGGCCACCTCTGGTCACGATATTTATCATCGAGTTCATTCCGCTGAATCTGTGGTTTGTACAAGAGGGGTGGATAATTGGAAGTCAGGTCTACTGGCTTATCACGCCTTTCTGGCTGATTCCCGCACTGGTCTGGACTCATTTATGGGTGAACAGTATAGAATACTCTGTGGTAGGTTGGCAGGGAGATGCCATGCCAGAGATATATGAGAAGAAAGGCGTAATCACTGTTACAAAGAAACACGTTCCTTTTCGAACCATCACGAACGTCAAGAGCAGAGTTGGGATATTCGACCGCGGTTTTGGAATTGGTGCTGTCAAGATTGAAACCGCTGGTGAGTCTGGCGGAATGCAAGCGACAGGCGTGCTCACTCTGATTCTCAAGTATTTATTGCGACAGAGTTCTGAGGAGGTCATTGAGGGCATCGTGTTCTATGAAGAACTGAAAGAGTTCATACTGAAGGAACTCCGAGCATTTGGACAATCACTCCCTCTTCAGGAGGAGCAAATAGCTGGTCCAAGACGACTTGGAATCTTCACAGAAGGCACGCTGAGAGCATTCCAGGAGATTCGGGATGTCCTCCGAGAAGAGCAAGGTTGGTGAATGAAAGTGAGGTCTTGGAAACAGATTGTGGCGATAGTAATAGGTTTGGTATTGTTCATCGTGCTCCTAATACTATACCTTTTACTTAGGACTCCCGTAGAATTAATGGGTGTATAGAAGCGGAACGGATGCAGTGGTGAGGATGGCTTGGCCATCTGGGTCCCAAGTGAAAAGGACCTGGGCGAACAGACCCGTGCCTTCTGCAACCTCTGGAGAGAAGATAGTTTCCCGGTTGTTTGTAAACTCCAAGAACTCCGTTTGGCCGGGTGCCACCGAGAACTCATCAAAGCAACAGGTCAGCCCGGGCTGAATACCGAAAGTATGCATAGGCGTTAGATTGTTGAAGTAGACGGTCACACGTGATACATCAAGACCAAAGACTGTAGTGTTTCCGATGTTAGTTACGTTCAAACGTATGACGAGGTAAAAAGGAGGTCCTTCCGCAGGAACGATTGGCATGAAGTCTTGCCAGAAGAACGCGGAGGCAACTAGCTCTAGATCACCTACAGTGATCCCCTCTACAACTGTTGAGGGAGGCTCATCAGGCGGCGGTACTGGCTCAAGACCCGTGGAGGAACCCCTAAGTAGAAAGATTGCTGCTCCGGAGGCAATGACTATGGAAATGATCACAGCCACAGTGATGCCTCGCCCGATTCTCATGGTCTTCCCTGAGAGGAGAATAGCGCGTATTGGGTATTGACTTTTCCGAAAGAGGCGGAGTACTCATCAACACCGGGTTAGAGTTGAGCGTCAAGCGAATCCATGATTCGACCAAAGTTTGCGAGACTCTTCTCAGCAGCATCTCGTGGTCTAACTTCGAACACGTAGAGAGCCGGTTCAGGTAGTTCTGCCAAGAACCGTATTGCACGCTCGAAGTTTATAGAACCATTTCCGACTATTTGATGTGACCCATATAGATCATTGCGATCGTGGACATGCACAACCTCAATTGCATCCCTATGTTTCTTGAATACCTCCCAGTCTTCACCCAGAAGCTTGGGACCATAGAGCTTGGGAATGTCAAGGCACAGCTTCAGGCCCTTGGGGACCATTAGATCAATCGCCTCGCGTACAATGGGAGTCCAAGCATGGTTCTCAAGGACCACGTTGACATGCTCTCTACAATGTCCAATCAAGTCAGATAGATTGTCGCAGAAAACTGAGAGATAGTGGTCGCGCCTGCTCTCAAAGAACTCGTCGCTCACTTGTGCGGCCTGTTTGAAGGAAGGGATGACTCCAGCGTGAAGCACTAAGTTTGCCCGGACCTTACTGATGTCTCTAGCGAAATCGATGACGTACCTGAAGAACTCGAGAATGGCTTGTCGAATGAGAGGATACGTTGTAAACAGGCTTACATCATCACCTGGAGCGTGAAGACACCACTCAACACCAAGCTCGTGAGATCTCTGTCGGAGCTGCATTCGCTCATAGAAAGTGATTCTCTCAGGTGACAATTCTGGGACTCCGAAGTCAGGCACAATCCCATTCCAATCCGACCCCGACGCATAGTCCAGAGCGGCCTCAAATGACGTGTCGTAAACCATGTGATAAGCACGCCTCTGAGGAAGAGCCATAATGACAAGGTAGTGATGATTGTATAAGAGGATGATTAGTTTCTGCGTCAGCGATACTCGGTCCATTTCGACAACAAAGAACAAGTATAAATGTTGGATTGAAAGGCCAAAGAGAAGCAAACTCAGAACACAGTCTAATGGTATCGACGGTTTCAATTTGTTTTAAAAGAACAAACATTTTGTTGCATTTTTGTGTGTTCTGCAACCTTTAAGTATAGGATTTGTAACCGCCCGCCCCTCATACTCTACGGTGCGCTGATCATGCACCTAGGGAGCTGCACGTTTCATCTGCTTGCAGAGAACGTGTGGGAGGAGAAGAATATTGAGAGAAAAAACAGTACTGTTAGCATTTATACTGACAATGAGCCTAGTTATACCAGTGGCTTTTGTATCAGTTGGTGCTGCCGCGACTGCTGATTTTCCCGAGTATATAGGCGTAGGTCTTGAGAGCGGACTGGCCGGAGAATCATATATGCCTGAGATTTCTGAGTCCACTGCTGAGGCTGCCTATGGGGAAACATATCAGTATGACGCCGCGGTGCCTGTCGGGACTACTGTCTACGACTGGTATGTTGGAGCCATCTCAGGAGCCCCCTGGTTGACTCTCAGAGCCGTTTCCGAGTTCGCCGAGGTCTGGGTACAGGATGACCTCTCGTACCCCGAAGGCGACCCTAGAAATGACGACCCGTACCTGTGGCAGGTAACTGATGAGCAATGCCAATATCTGGCCGACGAGTTTGATGCAGTCATCTATCAGCAGCTTACTGCGTTCTTTGGAGAGCCATTTGACAGAGATGGTACAGGCACCATCTTTGAGCTAATTGGATGGCCGGCCTTCACATACGATTGGCTGAATGCAACCGACAACCCTCAGAGAACGATAATCAAAGTTCTCAACTATCGTGATGAGAACTACTACGACCCGAACTATCCATACTACGTGATCGGCTTCTTCAGCTCCACGTACTCAGGATACTATCAGAGAAACATGATTCACATCGACAACTGGGCGTGGTATCAGAGGGTGGGTGCAGAAGGTACACAGTGGTATCCCGACGATCGCCCCGAGCTGACCGTCACTCTTCCGTATACTTACGAGGGTACGATAGCGCATGAGTATCAGCACCTGATACACTCTGACTGGAATCCTGCTGATCCAAGCTTCATGAATGAAGGTTGCTCGATGTTCGCCGAGATCATCTCTGGTTATGGCATTTCATGGAGCCACATCAACAGCTTCTTGGGAACTCCAGACAACTCCCTCACAGATTGGGAGGATCAGGGAGGCATCAATGTGCTTGCAGACTATGGTGCTGCCGCACTTTGGGCGATATACCTGAGTGATCACTACGGAGCAGAATTCCTAAGCTACTTTGTGCAAGCAGGTGTGCCAGGGATTGAAGGTATCAACGCTGCTCTAGCCCACTTCGGATACGATGAAGACTTTGACGAGGTGTTCCACAACTGGAGAATTGCCAACCTCATCGACTCTCCATGGCCAGGTGATGGGGTGTACGACTACATATCCATCGACTTGCATGGTCCTGAAGCAGGCGATGTAAGGGTCTATGATATCGAGAAGCTTCCAGTTCCGCCAACGGCTGGATCGGACTTTGGTACAACCACCACGATACTTGGCTACGACACAGGCATCTCATTGATTGGTCCCTATGGAACAGACTACATAGCCCTCACAAAGTGGCAGAAGCAGAAGCCATGGCTCAAGACTCTGTTCTTCAATGGCGACGATGATGCCTATGTGGAACCAGGTCAACAATGGGTCAATCTTGATGGGCTTTGGTGGTCCGGTATGGGAGACCTGATTGACGCTTTCATCGTCGATGAAGCGTATGTCGATCCTCTGGATCCGACACTAACAGTGACAACCTACTGGGACATCGAGGACTACTGGGACTTCGGGTTCGTTCAAGTTTCCACCGACGGTGGATATACGTGGACATCCCTTGAGAACGAATACACCACATACGTTCATGACCCAGCTGCAATTTCCACAGCTGTAGATAACCTGCCCGGTCTTACAAGCTGGAGCGGCTTCATTACTGAAGACGGATGGGTCGATATGTCATTTGACCTCTCGGCCTACCAGGGCTCAAATGTGTTGATCGCTTTCCGGTTTGTGACCGACTGGAACACCCACTATGAAGGGTGGTACGTGGACTCGCCAGCTGTAAGTGGTGTGCCATTGGAGCTTGATATCTGGTTCCCACCCCCACCAGAGGCAGACTTCATGGTTTCGCTTGTCTACTATATGAAGTTCAAGAATGAGTATTATCCAGTCTTTGTTCAGGACTTGGACATTAACGACTTGAACGAAGAGGGTACGGCATTGATTCCAATATCGAAACCTGCCTATGTCGTGGTGGTCGTTAGCGGCATCAACGAACTGGGCCTTGCAGATTACTCATTCAGAGTAGACTACAACCACAAGTTCAACGGCTGGTCGTGGGGCGAGTAGGAATCTGAAGTCTAGAACTAGTACAGAAGCTGTGAATGCTGCTTAGATGCGGCGTTCACGGCCTCGATTTCTTTTTGATGGGCATAATACATATGGCCGTCCAATAATAGCGAGTATTCTCGAATTCTGAAATGACCGGTTTTATTCTGAAATGGTCTAATACTTAAATAGCGGGTTTGTCCATGGGGGCTTTGCATCAATTGGTGTGTTATTTACGCACAGTGCAATCTGGCACGTTCGCTTTTTTCTCGTGAACGTGCGGGAGGAGAAGAATATTGAGAAGAGAGAAAACAACAGTACTGTTAGCTCTGCTGCTAGTTTTTGGCATGTCAGCCGTAGTGTTTATCGTGCCATCTGCTGCAAGCGTCGGTGCTGAGCTTCCCGACTATGAGCCGATGGATGTCGGTCCAAAACTCAGGGATGCTGACTACCCATTCCAACCGGACAATGGCCCGGTAGTTAACGGTGATGGGGGAGATGGGGACGATGCCATCATCTATGATACAAAGACATGGCTAAGTCTGAATGACTACCTTGGATACTACTTCTTCACGGACTTCGACCTAAGGGCATTCTCCCCAACAACGGAGATTTGGGTGCAGACCTATGACCTGCGCGGATTCCCTGAGGGCGATTCGAGAGGTACTCCAATCATCACCCAAGACGAGGTTGAGTTTCTGCTAGCTGAGTTTGATTCGAACATCTATCCAACAACGACGGGCTACTTTGGAGCCCCCGACTTCCACGACGGAACATATTCGCTCTTGGAGGCATGGGGTTACTTCCCACCAGGGTACTACTTCAATGAGGATGGCAGAAACGTCATCCTGGTTTCGAACGTCAGAGACGTAAACTTCTACGACGAAACCTACCCGTACTACATCGCTGGTTTCTTCTCGAGCTCGCTCGAGGCGTACCACGATAGGAACATCATAAGCATTGATACCTGGCAATGGGAGAACAGAATTGGTCCGGAGGGTACAGAATGGCTTCCGGGTGTATTCGTCCAACGTCCCTATACATATGAGGCCATCATCGCTCACGAGGAGCAACACCTACTACACTCCGATTACCATGCGGGCGATCCTAGCTTCATAAATGAGGGCTGCTCGATGTATGCAGAGGTTCTCTGCGGCTATGGAATCCCATGGGGTGACATCAACAGCTATCTGGCCACGCCAGACAACTCCCTCACAGTATGGGGTGATCACGGAGGAATCAACATCCTCGCGGACTATGGCGCAGCGGCGTTATTCGCAATATACCTGAATGACCAGTTCGGAGCCGACTATTGGAGCAACTATATGGCTCAACCAGTCAACGGAATCCCCGGCCTTGAAACAGGGTTTGGAGGAATGACCTTCGATAAGGTCTTCCACAACTGGAGGATTGCTAACCTAATTCACTCTGACTCACCTGGAAAAGGTAAGTACAACTACAAGTCCTTGGACCTCGATGAAGCGGATCCTGTGAGAGTATACTCAGTGGAAGGACCCTCCGTCCCATGGACCTCGGGCTCAAGCTTTGGAACGACCATAACCATTCTTGGATACGATACTGGTGTCTCTCTACTGAGTCCATACAGCACGGACTACATAGAGATTACAAAGCTAAAGAAGAAACGCGCGAAGATGTTCTTGTTCGATGGCGATGACTCAGGATACATAGATCCAGGTCCGCAATGGACTTTCCTGTCTGACTTTAATCTCTGGTATTCAGGTGCTGATGACCTGATGAACACAGTCATTGCAGGAGTAGCAAATGTGGATCCTGGTGATCCGTCCCTTGTGATGACTACGTACTGGGACATCGAAGACTACTGGGACTACGGCTTTGTACAGGTATCGACCGACGACGGCATGACATGGACGTCACTTGAGAACGAGTACACTACGTACGACCATGACCCAGCTGCTCATCCAGACGCAGTGGCCAACCTTCCAGGTCTGACAGGCTGGAGTGGTGACTTCCTGACGATTGAGTTCGACCTCACTGGCTATTCCGGTGAAGTCCTCATCGGCTTCCGATACGTGACCGACTGGGCTTTCACCTATGAAGGCTGGTACATTGATAACAGTGTAACTGTCAGTGGTGTGCCACTGGAGCTTGCTCCTTG
>CAYFTD010000010.1:0-2111 GCA_964345915.1 uncultured archaeon | reverse complement strand
ATACATGGCCCATGAGGGTGACCGCGACAGGTTTTTCTTCCTGATGCTGGCTTTCGGAGGCGGAATGCTCACGCTTGTGTTGAGCAACAACCTGCTCATTGGCTTCATCGGATGGGAGATAATGGGCTTCTGTTCCTATGGACTCATCGGTTTCTGGAACGACAAGAGGAATCCGATGGAGGTTGAGCCAGAACCGATTGTCTACAAGAACCCCCTGCTTCACGTCGAGACCGAGGGTCAATACAACTCTCACTGCGGGACAAAGGCCTTTGTGGTCACGAGAATCGGTGATGCCTTCATGCTTGGAGGCATCCTAATCCTGTTTGTGTTCACTGGCACTTTCTCTTTCACTGAGATGGCAGCCAATGCACAGGGATGGTGGCAGGTCATGGCTGGGGTAGGATTGCTGGTTCCGACATTCCTGCTACTGTTCGCGGGTGCAATAGGAAAGTCCGGTCAAGCACCCCTGCAGGTCTGGCTCCCCGAAGCCATGGCAGGTCCGACATCAGTATCAGCACTCATTCACGCGGCAACAATGGTGAAGGCTGGTGTCTACATAACGGCAAGGTTCCTTGTCACTATGGTTGAAGCGGCTGGAGGTGGTGGCAATGGCAACGGTCATGTCTATACCGCACTCCAGGCAGTCGGCTTTGAGGCTGCACTCACATTCTTCATAGTGGTCGCAATCATTGGAGGAATCACGGCCCTCATGACTGCCACGATGGGGATGGTTTCCAACGAGCTCAAGCAGATCCTCGCATTCTCAACTCTGTCTCAACTTGGATACATGATGCTCGCGCTGGGCACAGGGGGAATCCTTGAGGCAAATCATCTTCACTTCGATCATGCTTACCTGAGTAGCGTACTTCATGTGGTCTCACACGGGGCTTTCAAGGCCCTCCTATTCTTGGCATCAGGTGGTGTGATACACGCTTTACATACGAAGTACATCACTAAGATGGGCGGCTTACGCAAATACATGAGAAAGACATTCATTGTCATGTGGGTGGGCGTTCTGGCTCTTGCCGGGATTCCACCGTTCTCAGGATTCTGGTCCAAGGACTCAATTATCGAATACACTTACGAGCTCGCGGCTCACTGGACGAATCCGATTGGTTGGATTCTCTTTGGCTTCGCAGTTCTTGCCGCAGCTTGTACAATCTTCTATAGCCTTCGATTGATGGGTATCACTTTCTATGGACCACCCAAGGAAACCCACGATTCTCACGAGAGTCAAGAACCATATACAGAAGAGTCCGAAGTGCATGCGGAATCAGAGGATGATCACCACGATGAACACCATTCTGACCCGCACGACCCGGGTCCTGCAATGATGGTTCCTCTCTACCTGCTGGCCGCATTCACAATCATCGCATTCGTGGTATTTCCGTTTATACAGAACATCGTGCTTGAATCGAGTCAAAGCTGGGCCGAGATTATGAACGAGATGATCCTTGTCAAACTGACTATGCCTGGGGTAGTACCATTCGCCATCACTCTGTTTGCTCTCGCAATTGGAGGTGTCCCAGGCTACATAATCTACATCAGGAACGCAGATAGGAAGAACACAATCATTCCTGAGACTGGCTTCAGACGTCGAATCCACAACTTCCTCAAGCACCGGTGGTACATCAACGAGTTCTACTACTGGGTCCTGAACAAGTTCCTTAATGCCGCTGAGTGGTACAGAGTCAGGGTCGATAACAACATCATTGATGGTATCGACTTCAAGTCTGCAGATTCAGCGAAGGCCATCTCTGGCAGGGCCAGGTGGTTTGACGACAACGTCGTAGACGGGTTCGCGGAGGGTATCTCCACACAGAGTGTCGCAGGGTCTGAGAGGGGTCAACGCGCTCAGACTGGAATGGTGAATGACTACGTTGGAGTAATCATGTTCGGAATTGGGCTGCTGGTGATTATTGCCCTAATCACAATGGGGGTGATATAGAATGCAGTTCAATTTCATCGATAACTTGATCGCAATGCTGCCAATGGAGTACATACTGCCCCTCATGCTGTTCCTACCAGTTGTGGGCGCATTCATTGCATACCCCTTAGGCAAGAGAGGTGCGCGAGCACTCACTCTGTTGATCACGGCATTTGAGCTTGTT
>CAYFTD010000009.1:0-9784 GCA_964345915.1 uncultured archaeon | reverse complement strand
TACAGCCCAGGGCAAAGCTGCCATGCCGAGAACAGCAATTGCGTAGCCCCATCTCCTCTTCGCTAGGAACAAGGTTGTCACTGGAATGACCAGGAACATAGACTCAATTCGCGCAGCGGAAACGAATAATGTGACTATCATAAAGAGAGTTGACTGCTGGACGTTGCTCTCTTGCTCAGTGATAATCCTTGTTGAGAGCACTATGAAGACAAGCGAGAAGACAGTGTGAAGAATGTGCTCCATTCCTGTGAAGACAAGGCCAGGAAGCGAAGTGAAGTAGACAAACGACACCAATACTGCCGTGATGTATCTTTCACTCATATCCAGGTTCCTGAGAATTGCATACATTGTGACAACAGCGGCCGTTGACAGCAGGACGTTGAGAGCCAGAGGGACCATATCGTTTACTCCAACTAGAGTAAATCCTGCACAGATTATCAGATTCCAAAGAGGTGAGGACGAACTAGAACTAAACTCATGTCGGGTCACTCCGAACACAGAGAACTCATTCAGGTTCCGGGAGATGGCCATGTGAATGTAGATATCGTCAATAGTGTAGACCATCTGACCAGAATTCATGGTCAAGATCGCGACAAGTAGCACAATCAGGGAAAGCCACAAGCATGAAAGCGCAATCAGTAATGATTGATGTTTCACCCCCGTTTCACTCTCCTCGTGTTGTTCTCTCCGGGTGTTCAGCCGTTTGGGACAGGTTTCTTCGCGAATGCCTAGAATACTATGAACAAGCCGCTTTATTATTCTGACTCAACCAAGATGAATCCACGTGGTGGTTTTCAGAGGTTACAGGTTCTAACCATTAGAATTCCAGCTGATTGCGTTCAAGACCGGCCGGTGAGATCTTAATCAGAGTGCCCTTTTTGGGACTAAAGACCATGATGACACGGGTGTCTTTGGATAACACTTCCAGGTATGGAAATCTTTCCTCTAGTCTATTCCAACAATCATTGAACTCTGGAGTTTCGCTGGTGTATACCACTCCCGAGGCTAGGATTTGCAGGACCCTGAAAGTATCCGCCTTCTTCGGAGCCAATACATCATGAATCTCATAATGCACCCATGGATTCTCTCTGAGATTCTGTACTGCAACGTGATCTTGTGAAATCTCACCGAAGACTAGCCAGTCTTCTGACGCATATTCATGGGGCGTAGCGTTGGGAATGCCATCCTTCGAAGCAGTGGCCATCGTCAAGGTCACATGGTTTCTTAGGAAAGCTAGCGCATCAGTCATGACTCGGGAGATGTCTTCACTCATAGCTGCTGATTTGAGGACTCCGATTGAAAAAGCGTGTGGTCGAAGTACATAGTCACAAGACAGCTCCACAGTTCCTGCATCTAGGGCTGATGGCTGTGTTGTCAAACTCACAGTATGGACATTCAAGTATGCTCCCAATCTTCTCGAATGTCCTTATTGATGAACGATCTAGACCCTTGAGCTCAAAGACTTCATCAGATGTCGGATTGTAGACACGTATCATGTAGACTGGTCTATTGTTGCTTCTGTGTGAAACGCTTGCTTCGAGAAATTGCCCTATCGGTTTCCCGGCGAAATGTTCCAGCGGTATCTCCTTGATGATATGATCCCCCCGGACCTCAAGTATCCTCTCTGATGTCAGATAGTATCTGGTTCTTCTGGTGCGTACAAACGAGCCGAGTATAATACTTGCTCCAACCAAAGTGAGAAAGAGAAGCGGTACAGCCATTGTCATTCCGAACTCTTCAAACGCGACTAATGTGAGTGCTGGCCCTCCCATGAGGACTATGAAACCAACGAAGATGATCCAGAAGCCAGTCCCTGCCCTCCGGGTTCACACGATGTTTTCTCATGGCCATAGGCCCTCTTTGGGAGGGTCAAAACGATTTGTCACTGATGTAGCTCCTGGTTGGGTTATTCTCCCACCTTGTTAGACTATTGCAGCAAAGTCAATTTGAGTATTCTTCAGAGGAATGGATTGGTCTTCAGCAGGTTTTCATCAACCCGTACAATACGCTGAAAGCTCCATCTCGGGCCGTTTTGGCTCGGTTGAACGTCGGAGATGAGAAGATTGACGGACTATCGTACACTCATGTTCAGAACCGGATTATTGCTATGTGCAGTTGCTGGAGTGTTTTGGGTTCTGGAAACATTAGGTATCATTCGGGTGCCATTTTCCGGAGAGGGTGTTGCCATCATCTTCTTCACTATTCTGATTCCAGGTCTCGGAGGCTTCTGCTTGCTCATAGTTGGTGCTGTATTACGGGAACGCAAAGATGCTCAATGGTAGCTACTTGAGTATTCTTTGTAGGAGTGGACGAGTCCACAACAGGCTTTTATGGCCCCATCAATAGGATGACAGCTCAATGTCGTACCCTTATGGTTCACTGAAATGTCGGAGTTGAGAAAAGATGACCAACTATAGTCGACTCATTCTTAGAATCGGGATATTGCTGATGTTAGTTGCTGCAGTGTTCATGCTCCTCTTGACATTCGGTATCATTCCTATAGACTTCTATGCCGAAGGCCCTCTTGTCATCCTCTGGACAGTCCAGATTCCAGGTATTGCAGGCTTCTGCTTGCTCGTGGTTGGCGCAGTACTAAAGGGACGCAAAGATGCTCAATGTTAGTCAAGGAGATCTAGACACCCCAAACGACACGTTCAATAGCACTCCGATTCGCTGCATTGCTCATGAAAGTCCTTGTCATCAATGGCAGTCCACGGGCTGAGAGGGCAGCAACTGTAGGGGCCCTGAATCCGTTTATGGAAGGGATGAAGGGTGCAGGCGCTGAAGTCGAGCTTGTCCATGTCCAGAAGTTGAATCTCAGACCTTGTCGAGGTTGCTTCAATTGCTGGTGGGAAACTCCTGGAGCATGTGTCCAAGATGACAAGATGAAAGACGTTCTGCCGAAACTAGCGGACGCTGACGTATGGGTCTTTGCGACACCGGTCTATGTGGATGGGATGACAGGCACAATAAAGACCTTCATGGACAGGATGATACCTCTTCTGGAGGGAAGATGGGAGATAAGAGATGACCATTGTCGTCATCCTCTGAGAGAAGGAACGAAGCCGGGCAAGATAGTTCTTCTCTCTGTGAGCGGCTTCACGGAGCTGGACAACTTCGAACCGCTTGTGGCTCATATGAAGGCTGCATCCAAGAACATGGGCAGGGAATTCGTTGGAGCCGTCCTTCGGCCATGTGCATGGGTGATTCCTCATCTTGTGAAGAGGGGAATGCCTGTAGACGATGTGGTTTCTGCTCTGAGAGATGCAGGGCAGCAGCTAGTCAAGAGTGGGGAGATGTCTAGCGAGACTCTTGACATCATCTCCAGAGAACTGATTCCTCGTGAGCAGATCTTCGAGATGTACGGTTGAGGAGTCCCAGAGTAATCACTCTGGCTCTACACTCACGGCAAGAGCCCTAGATCTGTTTTATGTGCAGACTTTGGGCTGCAATGTAGGCAAGGCGATAGAAACAAGAGGAAGGGGTCTCGCATGAGCAACCGTGGTGAATCTAATGACAACTGTGCTGGCCATAAATGGAAGTGCCCGGATGGAGAAGGGATACACAGCAAAGATTCTAGCCGCCTATCTTGAGGGCATGGAAAAGGCTGGAGCATCTGTTGAAACTGTCTATGCCAAGCGGCTCAAGATCAGGCCCTGCAATGGTGATTTCCAGTGCTGGTTTGAGAAGGTGGGTGAGTGTATGCATTCTGATGATATGCTGAAACTGCTCCCGAAACTGCGAGAGGCTGACATCCTCGTTCTTGCTATGCCGGCATACCTTCCACTTCCGGGCGAGATGCAAAACCTGTTGAATAGACTAATGCCAATCGTTGAACCAATCCTTGAGTTCCGAGAAGGTCGAACCCGGGCGAAGTTTCATGACGACGTCAACATATCGAAGATTGCATTGGTTTCGACTGGAGGATGGTGGGAGAAGGACAATCTTCACACTGTGGTCAGAGTCGCCAAAGAGGTTGCAGAAGACTGCAGTATTGATTTTGCGGGAGCGGTTCTTCGACCTCATGCCTTTTGGATGGGTACAGAAGAAGCGAAGGCCAAAGAGGTTCTTGAGGCGACCAAGCGAGCGGGTTACCAGCTGATCAATGACGGAAAGATGTCAGCTGAGTTGCTCGAAACTATCAGTCGACCCTTGGTTGCTGAAGAAGATCTAAGGCAGTGGTACAACAACATGTATGAGAAGGCCAAACAAGGATAGTGGTTGGAGTCAACTCCAACCTACCTAACCAGCCTTCCGCCTCCTGATGAGAAAGACCACTACGACTACGACCACAACTCCTGACGCTCCCACTACAAGCCACGGGAGCAGTGCCTCCATGAGTGGGATTGGGAGTACAGTGACCATGACCTCGTCCGTGGCCACGTTGTCATATGGGTCAACTGCAACCATAGTGTAGTTGTAGACGCCAGGACCAAACTCTTCAATGATTATCGAAAGATGCACGAATGGCCTGAATATGTCATCATAGGTGACCTGTGTTCCATTTCTGAGAAGTGTGTAAGCCACTCCACTCAGGTCTGACATGCTCCACTGCAATTCATGATCAGTTTCTCCGAAAGTATAGGTGATATCTTCTTCACTAGTCAGAAGCGGAGGAGTTGTATCTTCAATCGTAAGTGTGAGAACGCCCTCCGTTACTGCCCCGTAAATGTTGGTCGCTCCAATCAGGAGCGGGTAGGTTCCAACAGGGAGAGCTGATGTGCTGATAAGAGTTTCACCAATGTCAATTGCGAAATTGGGGGTATCATTGACCCATAAGTCATAAGGCGCAGTGATTGGGGTGATCACCAACTCAAGGGGGTACATGAAGACTGTGCCAAGCTCAATGACCTGGTCAGTAGGAGCATGCTCCCATTCTGGTGGGAATGGACTGTACATCAATGGATTAGAGTCGGAATTGACACTGAGTGTATACGCTGTATCGCCGATACCATCTAGGTTGGCGTCAGTCCCCGTGTAGTCAGACCAGTAGTTGTAGTCGAAGGTATTGCCCGTCGCCGAATCAAAAGCACTCGCCAGTGTGTTGTTTGCGAAGACATTCCAAACGACATCATTGTTGTCAGCACCTGTGTGGATTGAGATGCCTTCTCTATTGGAATTGGAGGTGTTGTTTGCCACAATGTTGGAATCGGAACCATGGAGAACAAAACCTTGGGCGGTATTCTCGTTGGAAGTATTGTCGGTCACGTTGTTGGAACCCAATTGCTGGACGTAGATACCTTCCCTATTGTAGTTGCAGGTATTGCCTTCTACGACGACAGAGGTGGATGAAAAGATGTACATGCCGGAGTTGGTGTTGTTATTGCAAGTGTTGTCACTAACAGTGCTGAAATTCGTATTGTAGAGGAAGATGCCATAGAGATTGCCATTGCAAGTGTTGTTGGTCACAGTGCTAGAATTGGAGTCTCTGAGGTAGATGCCATAGTCAAGGTTGTTATTGCTTATGTTGTCAATCACAGTCACAGAACTGGAGTCAAACACCCTGATACCAAAGAGGTTGTCGCTACAGTTGTTGCCGGACAGGAGAATGTTCATGCTCTTGTCTAGGATTCGGACTGCATCCTCGTATGCGTGAATGTCGTTGTTGATGATTTGGCCATTTGTGACATTCTCGAGGAAGATCCCGTATGAGAGCGTGGCGGATGGGCCTACCAGATCGCATCCACGAATGATGAAGTGTGAACGAGTATGGCTAATGTTAATTGACGCCATATGGCTGGGATCCAGGACAAAATCGAGATTCTCAATAATGTATGGGGTTGTCGAAGAACCGTCGCCAGTCCAGCCCTCGGCCTGGGCCGTATCAGAGAAATTGGCATCTCCGACAATGACAATGGGGTCATGTTGAACGTTGGCAACTAGTGTTCCTAATCCATTTTGAACTGGAGTGGCGGCTGGTGTAGATCCCGCCGCGATGTTGAGCAATAGTAGGGCAATGATTGACGTTGCGGCAACCCAAATTGACCGGCGCTTCTTTTGCATGTTCAATCTCTCCTCCTTTGCGACGGAAGCTGCCCATGCCTGCTACTGTGCACCCATATCCTAATAGTCAATGTCGCGCTGTTGCTTTCAATCTCCCTCGCAACGTTACTATTGTAGGGGCGTTAGCGCATATTAATGTCAGCAAAGACTCTTTGAAACAAGAATGAAAGACGGAGTTTCACCTCTTGGGTCATCCTCCGGGATGTAGCCTAGTGCAATCTTGCTCTTCAGGTCTAGGGCCTTGTCACATAGTACGCGTACAGGAACAGGACAAAGAACAATCCGAACAGTCCCGTCATGAGCCAGCCTGCGATGGGAATCACCGGATATGCGAACATCATCCAGACAGACCCTACCAGTAGAAGCAGACTGCCGATGACATCTTGGATCACAATGATCTCTACTTGCTCCCAAGATGTTGCCCTATATCCCAGCAGTGAGCATAGTGCCCACGCAATTGTCATAGCACCAATGACCCGACCTGCATATGGGTCAAGCCAAGGCCAGGCCGCCACAGTTTCCCAGGTTTCCACTGCAACGAAGAACCAAATGCCAAAGGCCATAGCCACTATGAAATGCAGGATGAAGACGTACTTCAGAATACTAGAAATCGTCACTCATGAAAACCTCTTTCCCACGATTGTTCACTCAATCGAAGGCAAAGTTAGATAGACACGAACTTTGCTAAATGTCTTTTGAAGCAATTCAGCAATCTGTTTTGGCAGCTGATTCTGACCAAGGTCAAGATTGCATTGGAGAAGACAGAGAGAGGCACAAGGCAATCGCCCAAGTCTCAAAGACCTATCTCAGCTTTTTAGAGGATGCAAGACTCAAGATGTATTGCTTGAGCTCACGCGACATGGCCACTGAGTACTGCTTCGAGAGGCGTTTCTTCTTGAATCTCTTAGTCTTGAACGCGAGGCCTTGTTCGAGAAGCGCCCTTTCTACTCTCTCGAATCTCTCAACTGTCGTCTTCTTCACCGGCATCTTGAGGTTCTTCAATACTTCAAAGCCGTACACCGTGAGCCATAGTGGCTCCAGATGGACGCTTCCCTTCTTTTGTGGAACCACAGTATTCTGAATCTCTTCTACCCGCCTCTCTTCTATCTTCGAGATCAGGACTTCTCTTCGTTTCTTTCTAAGCTTGTCAATATCAAGGAAGAATGTAGACCCACCCTCATCTAGCTGTTCGTGAAGAAGTCCAATCACTCCTGCATAGAGTTGACTCTTTGCCTGTCTGAAGCTGACGTCACTCTCGATTGATTCCATCAAGGGCGCAATGTCCCTGTCTACTCCTGAGACCTCACTCATGCCCATTTCTTTGAGAAAGGCCCTCTTTGCCGCGAACCTTCTACGCCCTGTTAGGCAGCGAAGATACTTCCGGATCCTTTCCTTCACCCCGTCCCAGCCGCCTTCCTTGAAGACTGCACGAATGGGTCGCCACTTCATGCTCATAGCAGCGTTCGCGCCCCACTCCAGACTCGGTGCCGCTTGCCGAAGAACAGAGTCAGCCTCCACCGTCACATTGGGCTCCACCAGAATCTCGAGGCTATCAGATCTAGTGCAGAGAGGGCCGGAGATATCTAGCGTTTCAGTCTGGTTATTTCTGAGGTCTAGCCTCTTCAACTGTTCACAGCCAGTCAATGGATCCAAGCCCAGTATGGTGAGCCCGTTCTTGTGAAGCAAGATTTCCTCCAGTTCGGAGGCATTCGACAAAGGAGTCAGGTCAATATTCTTGAGCTGATTGTCACCGAGGTTCAATACTACAAGACTTCGAAGTGCACTGAGCGGGCTGAGGTCAATGTTCTTTACTATGTTGTCCTCCATTCTCAGTTTCCGCAGGTTTTCATTCTTTGCCAACGGCGAGAGATCGACCTTAGAGAGAGCATTTCTCCCTATGTCCAAGAATCTTAAGTCATTGCACTCTTCGAGTGGAGATAGATCCAGTTCCGGAATCTCGTTAAACTCTAGACTGATTGAGGACAACAATACACAGGAGCTTAGGGGAGAGAGATCCAGAGCTCTAAGATGGTTAGAATCCAGAGACAGATACTTGATCTTCTTGCATTCACTAAGAGGCGAAAGATCCAGGCTCTTCAAGTCGGCGTATGATACATTTAGGCTCCTGAGATTGGTGCACGCGCGGAGGGGCGACAGGTCCAGATCATAGAGGCCACTCGCGATTATGTCCAGACTCCTAAGATTCTTGCAGAGTGACAGTGGCGTCAGATCAATTCTCTTGAGGTCTCTAATAGAGATGTAGAGGGTCTCCAGACCAGTGCATGATTTCAGCGGGGATAGATCAAGAGTGGTCACAGAACCAAGAGAGAGCCAGAGCCGTTTCAATTCCTTACAGGAATGGAGTGGAGAGAGATCGACGTCAATGGCATCTTCGTCGGAGAGGGTAAGCTCAAGTCCTCCATAGTAATGCTCGCTTACCTCCTGCATCCTTTGGACGTTCAGCCTCGTCACATATCTAACATGAGGTATCGACCATCGGGCAAACTGCTTGGCAATATCATTGATTGATTCACAGAAAGCTGGCGCAATAAGAAGGTCCTCTGAGACCATCCGAACATACAGCGTGAGGACTTCACTCCATGACTTCAGCCTGCGTGCTGGAACATCCAATAGTGCCGCGTCGCTGTTCTTCATGAAACGGTCAATCACACGCTTGACTTCAAGCACTCTGAACAGGACTTCCTCAGGCTGCCTCCTTGTTATCCTAGAGAGTGTTCTATGCCACGAATCCATCTGTTGTCGGGGCACCCTTACTAGGCTCATGATTCCATCCCGTTCCCGAGTTCGGGGACCTTCCGAAGTAGACTCGAATCGGTTCTCCTAACCATGAAACTGGTAAATGAGGTGTGCATACTCATTCCTATTAGTTGTATGCTGTAAATGGTCCTTCACGTTATCTAATGGTTTCTAGGCTGAATGTCAAGACCTAGATCCTTTGCGGCTGGCTAGAGCCTTCGACTACTTCATTGGTTCTATTCAATGGCGGCCCGAGCCTTGTCCAAGTCATCGGCACCGATTACTAGTCGATCCCCTGAAGCTAGGTAGATGAGATCGATGTTTACTCCTGCATCAGCTATTTTACGTGCAAACTTTCCAATGCTTCCGGGTTTATTTTCGGACTCGAAGACCAAGACCGGGCGCTCTGCGAGCACCTCGATACCGGCACCTTCGGCAGCCTTGCGTGCCGCGGCGGCGTCTTCGACTAGGATGTGGATCACTCCAACACCTTCGCATGGCAATCCAAAGCCGCCATCAATGTTGACTCCGGCGTTTCCTAGGGCTTCACCTAGATCTGCCAAGGTTCCTGGGCGATCCTCCAGTTTTATAGTCAAGTCAGTTGGCATGTTGTACTCTCCTCTTCTCGTAACTCATGTCTGAATTCAGAGTTCTGAGTTTCGAAATGCATGTGATGAGTTTGCATAAGGCAATTTCGATGGGGCGAGAAGACATGTGTTTTTGACTTGTCTTGAAGAGAATTGACTCTGTACTGGTACTTTGAGATTATAGCGGAAACTATCCCTGGTACGAAAAGGCGAAGAAAAGTACTACGAATAAGTCATTTATCTAAACAAACAGCCAATATAGTAAAGAAGGGCACAATCTCTCTCCTCAGTGTCAACCCGTTTCCTGAAAGTCTTTGGCCTCAGGAATAGCCCCAGATCCCTCCGGGGCCTGTTTCCATATGGACTGAGGCGGTCGGGTATATCCGCTTAATCAACCCTTGTTTTTACCAATCCTGTGCCTGACGACAACTGTCACG
>CAYFTD010000008.1:0-22496 GCA_964345915.1 uncultured archaeon | reverse complement strand
GGGAAGAGAGTTTTTAAGCAGCCTCAGGACGTCTGATGTAACAGACTGACGGAGAGTAGGGAATATCTGCTTGGCAGATTGGACAAGATGATGTCTCAAAAGAAGCTCCCATAGCAGTTGGGAGAGCCCGTATGAGCAGAATCGAAACACCGATAATCCTGTTTGACATGGTAATGTCAAAGGTTGCGGCACGAGAGCTGACAGAATGAGAAAAGACAAGAAGACAGGGGACAACAAGAATAGACCAACAATTGACAAGGAAAGACTAGCAGCAAATATGCCAATCAGTGATTGGTATGATATCAAGTGGAAAGTGGCCATGCTTTCAAGGATAGTAACAGAATCAGTAAGGAAGAGCTCCAAGGGCGTGAGCTCTTGAGTCTTAACTCAGATGACCTGATCACCTGCATGGACGATTTTGGAGAGGTAATAGATCTTTCTGAGCCCGAGGAGGAGCCTCTCAACCAGTTGAGCAAGATTCACCCAATTCGTGTGCCTGAGTATTATCTCACTCTAATCAATGAGAAAGACTCGGAAGATTCGATAGGGAGAATGGCTATTCCTACTAATAGCGAGTTAATCGCAGGGGGGGGTATATGATACTAGTGTAAACAATCGAGTTGCCAAAGGCGGAATCAAGAGTCGAATAGTTAACGGTGTATGTCTGGCCATAGACCCAGACACAGACGAACCCATTGATGAGATTGTGAGACTCAAGAAACTTGTGATAGGTATAATCTCAAGCAGTATAAGGAGTACAAGGCATTGACTGGAATAGCAGGTATTGGAGAAACCAGAAGACAAGAAGTCGTTGAACATATGTTGGATATGATTAGTCACCGGGGACCTCACGGTCGGGAGATTATCGAACCTGTTGGAGCTACTCTTGGAGTTGTTTGGTCTGAAAGTGAAACGAAGTGGATTCCACAGATGAGGTGTCAAAATGCTGTGTGGGACTCTGCAGGTAGGGGTCACTTTGCTCGAGCTGATGTCAGAAATGGAAAGCTCACTCTGATGCGTGACAGGATTGGTGTTGTTCCCTTGTACTATGGAAGGACAGACAGTGGAGTGCTATGTTTTGCATCCGAGGTCAAGGCACTTCTACCATTGACAAAAGATGTGAATGAGCTTCCACCAGCGACTTATTTTGATGGTGTATATCAAGAGCGATATGGAAGTGTAGAACGCAAATCGCCAATCAATGTAGGTGTGGAAGAGATTACAAGTGGGCTTCAACAGCGACTTGCAGAATCAGTAAAAGAACGTTTGAGAGCCAAGAAGACAGTGGGTGCTTGGTTGTCAGGTGGACTAGACTCAAGCATAATGTCAGCGTTTGCGAAACAGTATGTGGAGCAGTTGTACACTTTTGCTGCGGGCTTCCGAGATGCAGAAGATCTTGCAGCTGCTGAAGAGGTTGCAGATTTCATTGGATCTGAACATCGCGAGGTGATTGTCACAATTGATGACATTGTCGAGGTATTGCCAGATGTGATCTATCACCTTGAGTCTTTTGACTCTCTCTTGGTACGTTCAAGTTTGCTAAACTTCATTGCTTCGAGAGAATCTTCCAAAATGGTTGACAGAGTTTTCTCTGGTGAGGGTGCTGACGAACTGTTTGCAGGATATCGCTATATCAAGTCAATGACACCTGAGTTCATTGCAATGGAAATCGTGGACATGACTAGGCGTCTGCATAACACTGCTCTACAACGTGTTGATCGATGTGCTTCGGCATACGGTACAACTGCATTTGTTGGATTCCTCGATCCACAAGTTGTTCGATGCGCCCTTCGGATTCCACCCACAATGAAAGTCTTTGAAGGTATCGAAAAATGGATCCTTCGAAGAGCAATGAGAGATCGACTTCCAGAGAGCATAGTGAATAGGACCAAATCGAAGTTCTGGCAGGGAGGAGGTATAGGAGAAAAGATAGCTGATATCGCTGAGAACAATATAACTAATGATGAGTTTCTGAAAGAGAGAAAGCTGCCCAATGGTTGGATTCTAAATACAAAGGAAGAGTTGCTCTATTATCGAATTTTCAAAGGTCATTTCGGCACTTTGTATGGATTATCATGGATGGGACGTACAAAAGGAATGCGAAGGGCATCAATCAGTTAGGATGGTTGATTGTTATGACTCACTGGAAAAGTAGATACAATCTCTGCTCGTTATTGAAACTCATGAAAAACAAGTGTAGAAAGTATGACTTCAAGAAATATGAAAAGCATCATGCAGGAAATGGGGGGTGAACATGAACTGGCAAAAACAAGTGGAGAAATAGTTGCATCACGAATAAGCAAGCAAAGGACCACGGGTGTGAGAGAAGGCTACATTGTGATACTAACTCCAACTCATGAACATGTAAGGTTCAGGGTTGACTCATCCACATCGTTTGAGAGTCTGGAGAGGGGAGAGAAAGTAACTGTCGAATATGAAACTCTCGGAGATACGGACATTTTTGTAGCTAAGAAGATTGTACAGAGCTTCTGAACTGAAATCTCTGATAGAAACCGACTTGGAGGAATTGCATTAGAGCTAATTAGGGTTTGATTTCGATGAAACGTGCTCAATTGGAGTCAGTGACCTCTGAGGTTGTTGGCAACGCATTAGTGTCAATAGCTGAGCAGATGGGTATGGTACTAGTAAGATCTGCATACTCCACCAACATAAAGGAACGAAAGGACTGTTCCAGTGCAGTATTCGGTCCAAAAGGCAGACTAGTAGCCCTTGCTGAACACATACCCCTTCATCTTAGTTCCATGCAGGGGTTAATAGCAGAAATCGCGAGAAAATCAGGAATCTGGTGTCTGAGAGCTGGTGATGTTATCATAGCAAATGACCCCTACAAAGGTGGTGGTTCTCACCTCCCTGACATAACACTTGTTCAACCTGTTTTCTATGAACGAAATATGGTTGCATTTGTCGCCAATATAGCTCATTGGTCTGATGTTGGAGGACGATTGCCAGGAATAGGAACGGCTGGTGATTCAACAGAACTGCTGCAGGAAGGTTTACGCATTCCTCCAACCCGGATAATATCTGAAGGTGTCATTCGCACTGACAATCTGGATTTTATCCTCATCAATATGCGAAATCGAACTGAACGCCTTGGTGATTTCCATGCACAAATCGCCTCACTACGTGTAGGTGAGAGAAAAGTAATGGATCTCTTCAAGCGTTATGGAACTGAAACAATCAATGCGTGTATCGAAGAAATCCTCGACTACAGTGAAAGGCAACTTAAGGCTGCAATTCTAAATGTGCCTGAAGGTGACTATGACTTCGAAGATGCATTGGATGATGATGGCATCACGGACAATACTTTAGCAATTAGAGTTCTCGTTAGTGTTTCCCACGAACCTGAAGCTTCGATTTGTTTTGATTTCAGTGGTACGGAAACTCAGGCGCGCGGAGGAATTAACATGGTATGGAACGCCCTTCTGGCCTCGGTGTTCTATGCGTTGAAAGCTATACTGGTTCCAAAAGTGCCATTGAATGCGGGCTTTCAAAGGCCTATCAAGATTAAGGCACAAGAAGGGAGTATTGTCAATGCTCAAGATCCAGCAGCAGTTGGTGGACGTGCGGATACTTGTCAGAGAGTTGTGGATACTATAATGGGGGCTTTTGGCAAAGTGGTTCCAGAGAAGATTGTGGCTGCCTCAAATGGTGCCACTACTGCAATAATCATTGCTGGGACAAAATCAATGACAGGAAGAGACTTTGTCTTTGTCGAAGCTTTGGGGGGCGGTATGGGAGCCAAATTCAATAGAGATGGGATAGATGGAATACAGGTGCATATGACAAATACTTCCAACCTGCCAATAGAGGCTGCAGAGATTGAATATCCTATTCGAATTCTGCACTATGGTCTTGTACCGGATTCAGGAGGTCCTGGAAAGTTCCGTGGAGGATTGGCAATTCGTAAAGACATAGAGTTCCTTCGCCCCGTTCTGTTTTCAGCCCACTCTGATCGGCACCGTATTCCGCCTTGGGGGGTTCGGGGTGGACTATCTGGGAGTTGCGGCAAGTTTGTTTTAGATCCTGACAGTCCTACGGAACGGATTCTTCCTTCGAAGACATCGGGCATTAAGATTGACAGAAACCAGATACTCAGAGTCTTCACTGCGGGTGGAGGAGGATATGGAGAACCAACTCTTCGTAATCCACAAAATGCAGCGGTTGATCGTGTGTCGGCAAAAGTAAGTGACAGACAGTTGCGTGAAATCTATGGCGTGGAGGTTTCTCCTCAAGGTGAAATAGACTGGAGAGCAACCCAAGCTCTTCGAAATAGGAAGCGTAAAGGACAGTGAGAATGAAGAATGCGTGCAGCAATTGACATCGGAGGAACTTTTACCGATATTCTGCTTTTTGATGAACGCCGCAACATACTGTGGTCAGTTAAGACTCCATCAGACTACAAGTCCGAAGATAGACTCTTTCTACATGGACTACAAAGAGTATTGAAAGAGTCTGGAAATAGCCTTGGAGATATGGATGAGCTAATCCATGCTACTACTGTAGTCACAAATGCTCTCTTACAAGGTAACACTTCAAGAGTAGGGCTTCTTGTTACAGAGGGGTTCCGAGATCTCCTTGAGATTGGGAGACAGACTAGGCCACACCTATATGATTTGGCAGCAGAACGTACACCTCCGATAGTATCTAGAGAATTGGTAATGGAAGTTCGTGAGCGAGTGGGATCTAATGGAGAGATTGTGACACCTATGGATGAATACGATGGAATCGAAAAGCTCCAGAGTTTAAGTGAGAAGGAAATCGATGTGCTTGCTATCAATCTTCTATTCTCTTTCAGTAATGACAGTCATGAAATAAGGCTAGCCGAGTTGGCCAAAGAAATCATGCCAGAAAAGCTCGTCTTCCTTTCAAGCAAGGTGTTGCCAGAATTCCGTGAGTTTGAGCGTGCTAGTACTACTGTTGTTGCCGCAGCAGTGGCACCAAATGTTGTTGAGTATCTCAGGAGAATAAAGCAGGGTGTCAATTCTCATGGCAGGTCCACTGATATGGTGACAATCATGCACTCAGGAGGGGGGACATTGTCATACCAAGAAGCAAAGATACGTCCTCATACGCTCATTGAATCAGGTCCTGCTGCAGGTGTTCTTGCTTCAGTACATATGGCACGGTCACTGGCTTTACAAAGAGTGATTTCATTCGACATGGGAGGAACTACGGCAAAGGCGAGTCTTGTCTTGGATGGCAAACCACAGTACACTAACGAGTATGAAGTTGGCAGCGGATTACATCACGGCGCTGCTTTGATAGGAAGAGGTTATCCAATTAGGGGTCAGATGATTGATATTTACGAGTGTGGGGCTGGGGCAGGATGCATAGCATGGGTCGACTCAGGAGGTCATCTCAAAGTCGGTCCACAAAGTGCGGGTGCAGACCCTGGTCCTGCATGCTATGGAAAAGGTGGACAAGATCCAACAGTTACAGACGCTCATGTAGTCTTAGGTCATCTGGATCCTAAGTGGTTCCTAGGTGGTCAGATGAAGATTGAAGCGAAACTTGCTGAAAAGACAATAGAGAATTGTATTGCAAATCCTCTGGGATTAACAGTAGAGAAGAGTGCGCAGGGGATTCTATCAATAGTAAATGCAAAAATGCTGAATATTCTTAGACTCGTGTCTGTGGCTCGAGGTTATGATCCAAGAGATTTCACGTTACTCGTATTCGGTGGCGCGGGTCCTCTTCACGGTATAGACTTGGCTGAAGCGGCATCCATCTACTGTGTGGTAGTCCCACCCTTACCAGCCTACTTTTCCGCAATGGGCTTGTTATATGCAGATATGGCAATTGACTATGTGGAAAATGTCATGCTAATGTTGGAATCTCAGAACCTACAACAAATCAACCTGGCTCTGGAACACATGTTGGAAAGATCTGAAACTTGGTTTAGACAACGAAATATACCATCGGAACATCGGTCATTGATTCTATCAGCAGATTTGCGATATTATCATCAAAACTATGAACTAAATGTATTCCTTGACAGTTCTCGTATATGGGAGAAAGATATACCTAGAATTCGAAAGAAGTTCAACAAGATTCATGAAGCTAAATATGGTCACATGAGCTCTGAAGAACCTATTCAGGTTGTGAATCTAAGACTACGGGCATCGAAATGTTGTCCTAGGCCAGTTCCACCAACTATCAAGGAAGATTATGGAACACCAAAGCCCGTACCATATGAAACAAAGACCATACTGCAATTGGGAAAGCTCGTAGACTACCCAGTTTATCGGCGAAAGGATTTGCCAATTGGATTCTCCGTTGATGGGCCTGCAATAGTCCAAGAAGACGAAGCTACTACCCTGATTAGAGAAGAATGGCAGGCTCGAGTTGGAAAGATTGGAAACTTGATCATTACTAAGGCGGTTCGGTGTTCAGGGTGATTTCTCATTGATAGGACACATTAGATAATCGCCAAATGAACGAGAAGGTGAGATAAGGTACCTGAGATGAACGGGAGAGTTGTCGGATTATATATACGAAGATATCCCGCAATTCGTTCTTCAGAATTCATATGAATCACGTCGGTTGCTCAAGATGCGTTCTTATGAAACTGACAAACCAACATACACATATCCATTCTTATTGCTTAAAAAGGGGAAAACGGATTTATGAGCTCTAATTGAAGCCCTATGAGCCTTATAAGGGCAGAGAGCTTTTAAGCGGTTCCACGATACCTTATGTAATAGACTGACAAAGAGTAGGGAAGATCTGCTTGGCAGATTGGTCAGAATGATGTCCTAAAATAGCCTCCCACACCAGTTGGGAGAGTCCGTATGAGCAGAATCGACAACACCGAAGTCCTACTTGACCAGGTAATGTCGAAGGTTGTCACATAAGAGGCGATAGAATGAGAGAAGACAAGAAGACAGAGGATATTGAAGACAAATCGACAAATGACAAAGAGAAACTAGTGGCAAATATCCCACTCAGTGAATGGTATGATATCGAGCGGAGAATGGCGATTGTTTCAAGGATGTCAACAGAACCGGCCAAGAACCCACCTAAGAACGTAAGCTCTTCAATAGACACAGCAGGAGATTCCGGTGTATAATGTCACAAACCACTGGGGATTTTGAAACTCTTAGGAAATTGCGAGAGGTTCCTCTTCAAGCATCATCAAACGAAGCTTTGCAGTGACGAAAGCAGGATACTCACAAGACATTTGGATAAAGAAAGGACTTGGTTGGATGATCTGTGATAGTAGGATTCTGCTTTCAATCGTCTTGGGATTCACAGTAAAGGCGGTGTAAAGATAACTATGGGGAAACGTCCAGGCCACTGCTATAGAGAGTGTGACCGTCCTCCATACACACGGAAACGCTTCATACATCGCAGACCTACCAGCAAGATCACGAGTTTTGACATGGGAAATCCAGCTGGTGACTTCAAAGTGAAGATGTCACTGCTGGGCATGGAGAGATGTCAGATCAGGCATCAAGCCCTTGAAGCGGCACGTATTGCCTCTAACCGTTACATGACACGAAACGTTGGTAGACACAACTATCATCTAAGAATTAGAGTCAAGCCCTATCACCATCTTCGCGAGAACAAGATGATTACCGGTGCGGGTGCGGACCGTGTACAGGATGGGATGCGTCTGGCGTTTGGGAAGGTCATCGGACTTGCGGCGCGTGTTGAACCTAGGCAGCCACTGATAACAATAAGGTGTAATGATCAACATATCAAGCATGCAAGAATGGCCCTGAAGAGGGCAGCACCTAAGCTGCCAACTCCATGTAGGATTGTATTTGATAGGATAGACCCTGAACTGAAACGCAGTATGGGCTATGGAAACTAGAATCAAGTTTCCATATGATAATGAGTCACTGATTCCACAAGTCTGTCGTCAAAATGCTATCTCAAGTTCTTGTACGAGCTCCTTGTAGCGATTGCGAACAGTGACTTCTGTGACCCCAGCAGCTTGGGCAATCTCTCGTTGCGTCGCACGATTCTCTGTTAGAATTGATGCGATATAGACGGCTGCTGCAGCTAGACCTCGCGGGTCCCTCCCAGTGATTAGATGCGAATTCGCCTTTACCCTTCGAAGAATGTCCAGAACTTCTCCTTGCATGCTTCCCGGAATGCTCAATCTAGATATTATCTTGGGAACATAGGTTATGGGGTCAGGAACAGGCATCTTTAGATTCATCTTTCGCGCTATGAGCCGATAGTGTCGTCCTATCTTCTTCATATCGATTCTAGAGTGCCTCGCAATCTCCTTTAGGGATCGAGGCATCTGTCTCAATCGACAGGCGGCATAGACGGCTCCTGCAACTGTTGCATCAATTGACCGGCTACGCATTAGTCTGTTTGAGAGAGCCTTTCTGTAAATCATGGCGGCAAGGTCCTTTACGCTCATCTTCAGTTCCAGTTGCGATGCAAGTCTGTCCAGTTCAGTCAGTGCCTGAATGAGGTTTCTCTCGTTTGAGCTATGTATCCGACTCCGAATCTGCCATTTTCTGAGTCGATGGATTTCCGCCCTTCTTTTTGGAGAAAGTCGCTTGCCTGACGAATCACGATCACGCCAGTCAATTGCTGTTGATAATCCCTTGTCGTGTATTGTATATCTTGTGGGCGCTCCTGTTCGCTCTCTTGCTCTCCGCTCCTCTGCAGTGAACGCTCTCCACTCGGGTCCTGTGTCAATCTTCTTCTCACTCACAACAAGACCACACTGAGCACACACCCTATCACCAGACCTTCTCTTCTGAACAATATGAGTTCCAGAACACTCAGGACATGAGAATGATGAACTATCACTAAACAAATCTTTGTACTTCCTTCTTCTTTTACTAAATGGCATTGTGTTGTCACAACTTCTAGCTCAATTCGCGTTATAATAGAGGCAAGGCAGTATGGTGCTTCAGCTTTCGACCAGAGTCAGGACTAGGGCATGCGGTTGCTCCTTTGTGCCTGGTCTTGGCTCCAAGAACTGGTCCTAGATGTTCTGGTTCGAGATTCATACATCTGTCACATGCTGGGCAAAAGGGATCTAGAAAACGAAACTATGTGTAGGTGTCTTCCGTATTTCTCGGACCACTAGTCATTTCTTGAGCCCTTTCATCATTATTATCTTGTGAGGTCATATAAACATCAGGCCACTGCAACTTCTAGAAGTCAATGTCCCTCTGGCCTCAATCACCACTTTGGTCAGCAAATTCTGGTCGCAGGAATAGTCGGGAAACAACTGAACTGTTCCTTCTAAGGGGAAGAGAAGAGAGCAGCTCCAAAACTGCCAATTCAATGTTAGGCTTCATCTAGTGAATGAGGAACCGAATTGGGATGCATTGTGAGCTACGGAAGCTAGGATGGGGAAACTGAGGTCTTCCCCATGACCTTGCTTGCTACTATTTGACAACAATGTTGTCGATAATGTCAACGACTCCGAACGTGTTCTCCACGCAATCGAGTGCTGCCCGATAGAGGGCAGGACTGGCTACTGTTCCAGCCAGTGTCACCTTTCCTTCCTTAACTCGAATATCGATGTCACTAGGCTCAATCCCGTGCGTCTGTTTCATTGCAGAAACAATGTCCTTTGCTATTGCTTCATCCACAACACTCTTTGTCGGCACAATCTTGAGCGCATTCTTAATCTCTAGCACTCCGCCAACATCTGCGACAATCTGGCTCGCACGACGCTTCTTCCAATATGCATCAACATATCCATCGAGCTTCACTATGCCTTTCTTGGCAGATACCTTGATGTCCATCTCATTTATGCTCTGGCTCCAGGATAGTATGTTCTCTATTCTGGACTTGATCTCTGAGTCGGTTGGTGGTATACCCGCAGCCGCCGGGAATTTGACCATTAGCTTGTTGTCAACCTTTACCACGCCTGGTGGTTTCCAGGCATCAAGAAGTGCCGCCTCAGATGCCGCATAAGTCGGCACTGTGCCTCTAAGAACTACCTTCTTGTCGTCAACTTCTACTTTGACATCGGATGCGTCTACTCGACTGTCCAGATAGAGTAGATCAACGATGCCTTTCTTTATCTTCTCGTCATTGTTTTTCATGATTCTCATACCGTTGTCATGACATACGTTTCATCAGTAATAAGTATTATGATATAGATACGATAGAGATTTGATAATACTTAAATATATTGTAAGCAATAGAGTCATAGATATGTTCGTCTTTAAGGAACGACAACAGATGGAGGAATATACGATTATGGATTTGAAAGACATAAGAACTAGGCCCGAGAAAGAACTGGTGTACAGAAGAGGTAGAGTCCGGAAATATCCAAGGTTCAAGAAACTGGTGCAGAAGTATAGGGAGTCTGGTGAGCCACTGAATCTGGAGGATGTTGTGCAGTATATGGGATTGACCCATCACACATTGAGACATTATGCCAAGCAACTAGGTCTCAGGATGGTTGTACTCACTGATGGTGATGGCCAGAGATGGATTGCCTTCAAGGATAACTTAGAGGCCAATCCATGAGTGATGGGCCTCCGACTTTCAAGGTGAACAGTGTCTTCAGTAGTGACCTAATCTTTGTGGATGAGAATGCGTTCTTGTCTGAATGCCTACCTCTTCTCAAGACAAATACGTCGAGGACATTGGTCGTTCAAGATGCTAATGGGAAGTATGTTGGAATACTTGATCAGAAGTCCATACGTAGGTCAAAACTAGATCCATCTTCAGTGAAAGTGAAAGCCCTGATGCGTTCACCGCCCATGGTTCAGTTGAGTGATTCTATCAGTGAAACCGCTCGATTGATGATTGAGAGTCAAATTGTGCAGCTTCCTGTCTTTGCTGGGAAGAAACTGAAAGGATTGATTACAAGTGACCAAGTAATTGATGGCGCAGTAGTTGGAAGCCAGGGTCAGACGAAAGTCGTACAGATGATGACTGAAAAGCCACTTGTGGTTTCAAGGGGCGACACTGTAGGAGAAGTTCTCAACCTGTTCAGAGAGCACGGAATCTCTCACACTCCAGTGGTTCACGATGGTCGCTTGCAGGGAATTGTGAGCATTCAGGACATCATTGACATAGCCTACAGATCAAGAAGCCGTCAAACCCTAGGGGAAAGAGTTGGAGAGAGAGTTGACATCACTGATATCAATGTGGAGGGAATCATGAGATTTCCTGTCGTCGCCGTCGACCCTGAAGAAACGCTTCGGAACTGCACTAAGAAGATGTCGGAGACCGATGTTTCCTGCCTAGTTGTGGCTCGCAATGACAGGGTTCTAGGCATAGTGACAAAGAAAGACTTCCTTGAACTAGTCGCTCAAACGATTCCACAAACTCGACCATTCACCGTGCAGTTCTCAGTGAAGCCTGATGTGAGAGTTAGAATGGACTCTCAGGAAGTCATGATTGACGCTTTCGAATCTTTCGCTGCAAAATACGAGGTTGCTCTGGGTTCGGGCATTCTGTTTGTATACATCAAGAGTCTTGGTTCTGCATTCAAGGGCCATCAACTTGTACATTGTCGTTTTCAATTGAGAACAGCAAAGGGCCTATTCTGCAGTTCAAGCGAAGCGTGGGGCATGGTAGATGCCTTTCTTCTCGCACTAGAACGTCTTGAAAGAAGGGTGCTCCAAAGTAAGGAAATGGAGTTGGACTCCGAGTATGTGCGTAGGCATATCGAGGACTACCTTTCGTCGGAGGTTTAGGCTCTCAACGGTTCTGAGAAGAGTGTTCAACCCTCTCAAGAATGAGAAGAGATGTTTTTGCTAACAGATTTAACTGGGCAACTGACCAGCTACAATACGCTCGGCATTTCCTATTTGCGGGCATAGTGAGAAGGCAACTGAAGTGTTACCTCACGGCCCTTGATAACTGCTGCAATACGCATGAAACTATGGCTCAGGATTGCTCCAAGAGGGTATGTTGTTTGTGCTGAGTAGATAGTTAAGTGTGAGCAGGGTATTGCCAACGAGCACCAGACCAAACTCCATGATATAGCGAAATGGATGGTGAAGTGATCTATGACCAGTATGGCTTTCGAATGTACTTGTAGGCATTATGAGCAGCTAGTGCCCCTTGGGCTGCGGCAACAGAGGCCAACTGGTACACTGATATGATATCTCCAGCTGCAAAAATGCCTTCGACACCGGTTCTCATCTCATTATCCACGACAACAAAGCGGCCATTCATTTTCAGACCTAGGTGTTCAAACACTTCTGTGTTAGGGACCAGACCTACAGCGATTATCACCCGGTCCATGTTCATAGTGAGTTTCTTGCCAGTCTGGTTGTTGATAAGGACAGCTTCTTCGACTTCTGAATCGCCCCTTATCTCTAGAAGTTCGGTATTGTATAGAACCTCAGCCATTTTTCCAGTTAGAATCTTGTCAACCGTTGTTTCTGCCGCCCTAAACTCATCCTTTCTGTGTGCAATCCATATCTCATCGGTCACCTTGTGTGCATCTACAACGGCATCTAGTGCTGTGTCCCCACCACCTACTACTAGCACTCTTTTGTCACGAAATAACTCAGGTTCCGTCAGGTATGGAAACACGCCGCGATCCTTTCTGGAGAATTCAATCTCGCCGGGTATTCCTAATATGTTTGGACGCATGCCGGTTGCAATAATCACTACTTTCGACTTGTATTCACGTTCAGTAGTGGCGATATTCCGATTCTTGGTGATTTCCGTCACGCGTTCTTTGACTAGAAGAACTCCCAAATCTGCAGCTTGGCGCACCCATTCTGCAACCAGATGTGTGGCCAAGACTTTCGGAGTGCCAGGGTAGTTGAATACATGTTTGTACGGGTATATCGTTGACAAAAGACCGCCCCAAGTCCCACCCTCAAATACGATGGTCTTGAGGCCCTTGTATGAGGCTATGATTCCCGCTGATAGTCCAGCAGGGCCTCCTCCGACAATGGCCACATCATATTCTACTCCTGAATCGGCCAAGCGTCATTTCACCTTCTTTGCGAAGTCCACGCCGAATTGGTAGGCTTGATTGAGTTCCTCTTCTGTAGGCACCCACTTCACTGTGAATGGATCCATTACAATCTCCATCTTCCCGCGCTCCATTGACTCATGGATTCTCTTAACGGCACCTCCGCCCCATCCAAAGGAGCCAAATGCAGCTGCCTTCTTCCCCCTCGGTTTCAAGACCTCGAAATCCGAAAGAATTGGTGCCACAGTTGGCAGGATATCATTATGAAGAGTGGAACTACCTACAATTATCCCTCTTGCTTCAAGTAGCTCAGCCATTATATCGCTTCGATCACTATGCGGTATGAGTCGCAACAGGGGAGTCAAGCCCTGGCTGTTGATTCCTTCGGCAATTGCACGTGCTAGTTTCGTTGTGCTTTGCCACATTGTGTCCCAGGTAATCACCACTTTGTCTTCCATTCGTTCTCCCTTAGCCCACTCCAAGTACCTTGTGACAATCTGCAGTGGATTCTTCCGCCAGACTAGACCGTGGGAGGGGGCGATGATCTTGATTGGAAGACCTAGCTCAATCACTTCTTCGATCTTCCGTTGTACCATTCGACTCAACGGCCATAGGATATTGGCATAATACTTCTCTGCCTCTTTCCAGAGAATTTATTGGTCGACCTCGTCTGTAAATCGTCGTTCGGTAGCGTAATGTTGTCCAAAGGCATCGTTAGGCAGGAGTGCCTCCTCTTCTATATAGTATGTAAACATCGACTCAGGCCAATGGAGCATCGGAGCCTCATAGAATCTCAGCGTCTTTCCTCCGAGGTCTATCTCATCCCCGGTCTTCACTGTTAGGATATCCCACCCATCTTCGTAGTGCTTCTTGAGTTCATCTACAGCCTTGGAAGTGCAAACAAGCTTCGCGTTCTTCATGATTTTAAGGGCATCAGGAATAGCACCTGAATGGTCCATCTCTGTGTGATTTGAGATCATGTAGTCGATTCTCTTCGGGTCGACAATCTCTGATATTCTAGAGAACATTTCTTCAGAAGAAGAACCGAGAACTGCATCGATAAGCGCGACTTTCTTCCCAACTATAAGGTATGCATTGTATGTGGTTCCATGATGAGTGGTATAGCTATATCCATGGAAGTTCCGTACATCATAGTCAATTGCACCGACCCAATAGACATCCTTCACAATTTCAACAGGCATCATTCCAATCCCTCGTGATTAACTATAGTGTACTTCCTTATAACTAGTAAGGTTTCTTATTGGTAACTAGAAGGGTCAGATGTTGGTCTGGACAGCCGGATTTGAACCTGCATCAGATAGGTCTACTCTTCCAGATCGTGATTCTTCTCGTTCTTCCTGTAATACGACCAATCCCAGAACCAGTAGGCTAGTCCCTTCCAGTCCCCCCACTTCTCAAAGGCGTCTTGCACCTCCGTCTTTCCGATTTGAGCGTCGTCGTGCCACTCGTGTGAGACCACCTTCAGCGCCCAAGAATCAACCGGAAGATAGTCGTAACGTCCCAGAATGATCAACAGATTGGCTGCTGCATAGTCGCCTACGCCTTTGATTGCAAGTAGTTTCCTACGCAGCTGTTCTGTGGAGAAATTCGAGTGTTTGAGGGACTCTAGATCAATCTCGCCTGAGGTGACCGACTCTGCCAGTTTCAACACATAGGGAGCACGATATCCAAGTCGCGTCTTCTCTCGTAGGATGGTCTCGTTAGTTTCAGAGAGTCGCTTGGGTGTTGGGAATGCTCTACGAGAAGTATCCTCTTTCAGGGGCTTGCCGAACTGTTGTATCAGGTTCTCATTCATACGTATTGTGGCTGCCCACAGGGTGTTTGTCGTCAGTATTGTCTTGATGGTATCTTCGAAGAGTGTGGGGGACCGAAGCACCCGACCCTGTCTCGTTTCCTCCATGCGTGCCAGTTTCGGCTCGTTGTGTGCCAAGGCGTAGAAGGACGAGAAGTCTAGGTCCAGTCCAAGCATCCAGGTGACGGTTTCCTTCACTCCTCTCTTCTCTTCTGGGGTCATACTAGCTTCTGTTTCAACACGAACGCCCTCGGTCGTTTCACTTATACTCAATCCCACGACTCTACCTGAAGCCAGCTGTAGAGTGTAATTGAGAACTGGAGGGTCTTCCTCAAATGAGAAGGGAGCCAGCTGCCACCAGCCATGTGATCTCACAGTGGAATAGAGTGAGAAGGGATGATGAGCTTTCAATGTCATTCTCATTGTATCTTCGATGTTTCTTGGTACTCTGACATAGATAACTCCGTTCATTCCCTGAGATCGTGAAAGACAGCCATGCTTTCGTTCGGAGCCTGTTCAGAAAGAGTAGTCGGGGCGGTCGGATTTGAAATGATCGACTGTGGATTCATGGCCTACCCAATCTGACGTTAAGAATAGTGGGGAGGTAACTGAATCGTCGCCTCAGGACCTCTTATCACTGCCGCGATGTGCATGATAGTATGGCTTAGGATTGCGCCAAGTGGATTTGTGCTGAGCAAGTAGGCCAGCGTGATCATTGTATTGCCGACTAGCACCAAACCAATCTTCCTGTTCCGGAACTCGACATATCCAACATGATATAGTAGGGTGACTAGTAGACTTGCTCCAAGACAAAGTATAGCGGTGAATGCTTGCAAGGGCCATGTGGATAACAGCCCAATCTGGCCAAGACTGTTCCATAATGCAATCACAGGCATTACATTCAGAAGTAATGCATCAATTGTTCCATACACAATTCCCAACCAAAGAATATCCACAGGCGAATCTCTGTCATTCGATACGGTCGATGATGGTTGAGATAAGACATTTCTGGCAAGGATGGCTCCGACGACCACCCCGGCAATCACTCCATAAGGCCAATTCTGGAGCAAGAAGTCATCCAGATCTATTGAATTCCAATAGAAGAAACCCAGAAGGAACAGACTTGTGATAATCACATATGGGGCTAGAAACCTCCGCCTTGGAATCCTCATCTTTCCGGCGAATAGCGCACTGATAATTAGTCCCAGAGTACCAGCAGCAAGTACCCAGGCAAAGGCGAGAAGCAATTCGTTTGCCATTCTACTCTGTCCTCTGAGTTTGGAGCTTGCGACAGAGAATCGCGAGAATCACAATAGTCCAAACTAGAATATTGATGAAACCATAGCTTGCTTCAAAGGGGATAATGAGACCTTCAGTGATATTCGTATGGAGTCCTCCAATCCAAGTATAGAATGGCCATAGAACCAGAATGTTCTTTGTGACTCTGAAAGCAATCGCGAAGCTGATTCCTAGAGCATAAAGAAACCATAGTTCTCCTAAGGTCATGCCATACCCAATATGGTAGAGGGAGTAGAATGCAGGTGCAATGACAACTGCAGGAATTGCTCCAAAGGACCTCTCAAGTGTTAGCTGAATCCATCCTCTGAAGAAGATTGCTTCAAACAGTCCTACTGATAGAGCCATTAAGATAAGTGGAAAGAGTTGTGAAAAGGCTGGTAGTGTGATTGTAGCTAGTGTCCCTTGGTAAGTAATAGCACCCATTACAACTCCAATGACTAGGCTTAGAATCCAATACTTTCTTGTAATTCCCGTTGCAGAAAATGGCCGTTTCTGTAGATAACTGTTGTATAGAACAGGGACAAATATCCCCAGAAACATCAGGGTAACAGGCCCATAGAGTATGAAGTTAAACGCAACATTAGCTGTTGTGACTACCTTAAATGCAACAAATAGCGTTGCTACCACAGTCATGTAAGATAGAAACAGTGCAACAAGATCTCTTGATGGACGAAATCTGAACTCTAGAAACTCTTTAAATTCTTCTTTGGCTGTGTCTTTCAATGGCCTCTTAGTGTCAACAAGGGTACTTCGTTCTGGCTCTGGTCGTTCTTCAATGACTTCTTCTTGAATGGTATCACTCTCTGGATGAAGGATTGAATGGGGTCTTATAGACCCCATCATAGGATAAATGGACCCAATAGACCCCTTTTAGCATTTATAAGGTCTAATAACCATTATTGGTTGAGAGATACACATAATGCGCAAGAATAGGAGCAGACACTTTGGGATAGCATGCGGACTATTCACCTTGGGACTAGCCGCTCTCGTGATTGGTTTCGTAGGTTTCATACAGTATGGACCCGTAGGCTTCCAATGGATGATCATATCAGGTACAGTATTCCTGATTACTGGAGTCGGCATAATTGTCACACGGTCAGAAACCGATGTTTCAGCAGCGCTGCAAAGTCGTGACCGTGTAGGCACGGCTAAACTATCAAAGGAACTGAACATGGTAACTCAGGATAAGAGAGAGGCAATACTCGATCTGAGAGATGATGACAACATCGATGTGACGAAATAGACGTCAGACTTGATACCTCTAGCAATGAAGTGTTAGTCAGCCAATGAGCAATGAAGCTAGCTAGAACCATTGAGGGAACGTGAAAGTTCTCTCCATCATTCTCTTAGACGCTACTTCTCAGAATCACGGAGAGAAAAGCGGTTGGAATGGCGCCTGACTTTCCTTGGTGTCATCTCCATTTGATCCAGAGCATGTACTTGCAGACCAGTATCGGCAAGCATCGTCAATGCGATTAGGATGAATAACTCCATTGTGCCCGAAAGTAGGTACGTACTCGGGTCGAGAAAACCCACTGTCATTAGCACGTAGACTGCAAATGCTGCAAGACAACCAGTTGTGCACGTTGCATGATTCTTGATGGCCAACCTAGCGGCGATACATACCGGAACAGCTACGAGATTCACCAACGGAAAGGTAACAACAATCGCCTTCAACAGGCTGGCCCTCCAAGACCGTTTCTTTTCCTTCCCTTTTCTGGCTTGCTGTTTGCAGCATCGGGTGAAGAGAAGAGTGGTCGGGACTACCGCCTGCCATTCCTAGATTCAGATAGTTTCAGGTGGTCCATCAGCAATCCTTTTAACGAGAAGTTGAAGACGCCAAGCCAGATTCGGGACGTAGCTCAATAGGGTATCGTTTCGACGAGCTCTGAGGAATCTGGCAGAGCAATGGACTGTAGTGGACAACCACTTCGGTCGTTGTCTGGAGATATCCATCGGTTGCCGGTTCAAATCCGGCCGTCCCGACCATCTTCTATTGCTTCTATGATGCTCAGCGATTGAGCAACGGACTGTAGCTGGCCTGTTTCCGCAGTGTGAGTGAGTTTCAACTGTAAGAAACTCCTGTGTTTCACCCTTTCTCTGCCAAGTGTCGCCACCTTTCTACAGGTTCTGTGACCCTGGGAAAGAGCAGAGAGTCCACCTGATGATATCCTAGATTTGGACGATTGTAAGGAGAAGATTCACAATCTGCTCTCAAGTCATGGCTATGGAGAGAAGCCCAGAGTGTCGTCTTGCTGCTTCACGTGAAGGTGAGATAGTCACTATCACACTAACACAAGTTGGTGGAGGACGAAACGTCATTCTCAGTAGGGATTCATTTACAGTTGATAAGAGTCTACACAAAGAAACCATTATGGATGACTTCTACTTTCAGCTGGGTGATGGCGAGCTGTCCAAATTCAACATTGCGAATTCATCAGGGTTTCTTGAGGGCCTTCAGACTCTGTTTGATGAGATTGATTTGAGAGAGTAGTGTGAAGTCCGAAGAGTGGGGATTGGAATTGGGAGGATTACTCAGTAGTCAGGGCTTTCACGGAATATTGAAAGGGCTCGATGCCAACAGTGAGAGTGTTTCAAAATGAGGAGGGCCTGCCCTGTCAAGACGGCCAATAGAGATCACGTTTCCAATCTCAGAGATTAACAAGATTGCAGAGAAGGAATCGACTGGTTTTGGCAGACGTCACTACAGGCCGGTATACGTCATGCATAAGTGGTGGGCTCGAAGACTTGGGTCAGTATTCCGGTCCATTATACTGTATAGTTTGGCTGACAAAACTCTGACTAGTTGGGATCAGGACGTTTCAACGCTCTGGAATCTATATCCACATGAGGTGGATCTATCAGGTAAAGTGGTTCTAGACCCAATGATGGGGGGAGGAACCACGGTTGTTGAGGCGCTCAGGTTTGGGTGCAATGTGATTGCGGGAGACCTTAATCCGGTGGCATGGTTCATTGTCAAGAAAGAGCTAGAGGACATCAATTCTCAGCTGCTTACAGAGGCCCTTGAGCAGCTGGAAGACAAACTTGGCCCTGAGATTAGGCAGTATTATCAAACAGAATGTCCCGAGTGTAGAGGTTCGGCAGAGGGTATCTACTACTTCTATTACAAGGAACTCGTATGTGCTGATTGCGCAACTGCAATCCCACTAATGCGCAATTTCTTTCTTGCGAAATCTCTGACAAATGATGGAGATTCTGTGATTTGCCCTCAATGTTGGGCCATTTTTGACACAAAGAGTGTTGAAAATGAAGCAGAATGCCTCGGTTGTGGTAATAGATTCGTTCCTCGAGAGGTTTCCTTCACGAATGGTCGGGAGTACCATTGTCGAAATGAAGAGTGTCAGAATGGGAAAATTGTAGACTGGATTAGAAGAAATGGTCGGCCGAAGGAGCGAATGTATGCCATTGAGTTTCACTGCAAAGCATGTGAAAACAGAAAGAACCCACGGCTAAAGAACGGCCGTGGCTACAAGACTCCACATGACTTGGATTTTGAGTTACTTGAACAGGCAAAGAAGGAATTCACGATGAAAGAAAAGCTCCTTCCAATCCCTAGTACAGCTATACCGCTCGGAGTTGAAACAAGACGGGCACTAAATCATGGATACTCAAAGTTCAGAAACATGTTCAATGAGCGTCAGCTGTTAAACTTGGGGAAAATCCTCAGTTGGATCTTGACCATTAGCGAGCGGAACCTTAAGGAATTCCTAGTCTTGGCATTTTCAAACTCACTGAAATACAACAATATGTTTGCCAAGTACAATGCTACTCGTGGGTTCATCACAGACATCTTTCGAACGCACTCATACTCTCCTTCTATGGCCCCAGTTGAGGCAAACTGCTATGATACTGCACGAGGGAGAGGTGCCTTTACGGCCTTCGTCAATCTAGTTGTTGAGGGCAAGGAATACTGTCGAGCTCCATTTGAGAGAGTAGTTGATGGTAGTTCGGTGTCCAAGATTCAAACTGGGCGCCCGATAGTCACCAAACTGGCTTTTGACTACGGAGAGATTGGAGATGACAGTAGGGCTTTGCTTCAATGTGGGCCCTCAGAACGAATCGAAGTTCCAGACGGTGTTGCAGACGCAGTCATTACAGATCCGCCGTACTACGGCAATGTAATGTACTCTGAGCTCTCGAACTTCTTCTATGTCTGGCTAAGGATAGCTCTTCAAGATTCGTATGAGCACTTCAGAGAGGAGCTAGTACCATGGAGAGATGAGATCATTGAGAATCGGGTCCAGAAGAAGGGCGAAGAAGAGTTCCTAGACGGTCTCACCAGAGTTTTCTCCGAAGCAGGTCGAATCCTAAAAGATGATGGTCTCTTGGTCTTCACGTTTCACCACAAGAAGGAAGAGGCTTGGGCGGCTGTTTTACAAGCAATACTCGACTCAGGATTCTATGTCACTGCAATCTATCCTGTAAGAAGCGAGATGAAGGCTTCAACACACCTCTATGATATGTCGAACATCATCTATGACATGGTCATCGTGTGCCGAAAGAGGCTGAGAAGCAGCACACCGACAACATGGGACTCTGTCAAGAGAAGAATAGCCAAGACAACGCGTCAGACCATCGATCATCTTGTCAAGAACGGAGAACGACCAAGTTCACTTGATATTCTTGTGATGGCACTTGGCAAGTGCTTGGAGCATTACTCAAAGGAGTATCCAGATGTACTCCAAGCAGGAAGAAGAGTTGGTGTGCGGGAGGCTCTGGAGTCGATTAGGACCATAATGGACTCAGAGATCTCTTGAAACGGACGCCATTGTTTCTGCAGGAGTAAGTATGCCGATGTCATTCTAGAGATGTGTGAAGAGCGTCAGAATTTCCAAAAGAACGAAGTGCATGGTTGCCACAACTAGAAGCTCCGTTAAAGCTTTCAAGTCTACAAGCCAAGTGCTCTTGCTTCTCACATTCCACTCGTACTGAGTCAAGTAGACTAGATTCAACATCTCGGTGGTCTTTTGTTCATCCATGCTTCCAACGAGTTCCTCCAGATGCCAGGGCCCTAGTTTCTTCTTCTGTTCTTGAACCCGTGTCTGCATCTCGTCTTTTGCTCTTCCCAACATCCTGTGGAACAAATAATGTGGAAAAAGGAAGATGACAATCGATAGAGACAGTGCTAAGGCGAGATTCAGGAACGACCTAATTTCCCCTGAGTAGAGCAATACGGGAACGTTTGTTAGTGCACTCATGATGAACGCTACAACTGTGACTCCTACTACGAGATCCCCCCAGAGCTTGCGTATGATGGGCCGTCCCTCTTCCAATACGTACTCGGAGTCTATCGGAATTCTTTCGCAGAGCCTATGGATATTCAAATGGCATGCAACGACTGCACCAAACATGATCCCCGAATAAGCTGGTAATACAAATGCTACAAGCATCAAGTAGTACATATCGAAGAGGAGAGGACTATTGTAGTCTACCCACCAAAGCCGTTGCGTCCAAGCCCATAGCATTATGGGTAGGAATATGACACCAAAGACCAGAATTCTAAGATTGGTGAGCCTCTTCATGTTGGTTCTCACGATTTCTTCAAACTCTTCGTCCGAAACCAGGAAGACGTTTCTAATCGCAAAGGTGGCTCTTTCGTGGCTCTCTCGAAAGTGGGGCATGACCCAGGTCCCTATTGTGTATGCTAGTAGGAAGCTTGCCCAAGGATAGTCCAGAAGGAAACTCTCAAAGTTGTCTGTAAACAAAGAAAGTGCGACACCGATCAGGTATAGAATTGGTCCCAGTATCCAAAGAGGAGGGGGCTTGAATTCCTTTTGGTTGGTCAACTGCTCCTGTCTGGTTTCTGTCTGCATCAGATTCAGCCTTAGCAAGCTTAGAACATTCGACTCTATTAGACTACCGACCGAACCAAACAGGTTTTATCTTGTCGTAACAAGGGCCCAGAGAGGATGACGATGTCGGGCCGAATATGCAATGTAGAGAAAAACAAGGCAGGCTGCGGGTGCAGCTATCCAGGTTGCTCGCGGAAGGGGTACTGTTGTGACTGCCTTGACTATCACTGGAAACATCGAGAGCTCCCGGGTTGCCTATTTCCTCCTGAGGCCGAGAAGACGTACAACCGGTCTCTAGAGTACTTCTTGGAAGTCTGGAATGAGAAAATGGGAAAGAAATAGGCGAGGGATGTGACGACTATTCAGTACCCAGCTCTAGACCACCTCTGACTTCATAGACGGATCTTATCACTTTGAGGGCCTCGAGTGTTATCCATTTGCTGGGTTTTCCTTTCTGTTCGAGGTTGGTCTGCATCCGACCAATAGGTGAACTCTCGAGTATCCAACTGCCATCTTCTTGTTGTTTCTCAAGCAATATCTGCAGAGCATCGTCTATTCGTTCATCATCTGCATACCCAGTCTTACAAACGACAGACAGGCCGCGCAGAATGTCGTAGAAGAACTGTGGGAATCCAAGTTCCAGCCAAGACTCCTTTATCACTCTGAACCCATGATG
>CAYFTD010000007.1:0-15807 GCA_964345915.1 uncultured archaeon | reverse complement strand
GGAGACTTTCCAGGCCCATCCATGGAGAGTTCGGTCGTTGTTGGGGTACCATACGCAAGACCAACACCCCGAACGTCGGCATTGATAGAATACTATGATAGGAGATTCAATAAGAAGGGGAGAGATTACGCGTATGTTTTGCCTGCAATGACTCGTGCCATTCAAGCTGCAGGAAGGCCTGTTCGGAAACTCGATGATAGAGGAGCGATTATCCTGCTGGATCAGAGATTCACTACTCCTCATCTCAAGAGGTTCATTCCGTCATGGCTAGAGGAGGTTGCACAGACAGTCCCAGACAGTCCGCATATCGTAGCACATCAGGTGGAAACCTTCTTCTCGGGTCAGTGATCAATCCCATCCAGAATGCTCTCAATGGACCTCTCATCCAATAGTATCGACTTTGCCTCACCTTTGGAGAGAGCTATCTTCCCATCAGTGATTCTGGAGAAGAAATGCTTCAACGATTTCATGTATCCATCCTTCACCTGCAGAACTAAGTCGTCTTCAGTCACACGGCGTCCTTTTCGGGCTGCGATTAGCACTGCCGATGATTGGTCAGACGCACCAACCTTGGTTGTATGACGTTCGTCCACGAGCTCTACTTGAAACTCACCAAAAGCACTCTGGATTCCACGCAGGTAAAGTGCAGAATACAGCCTTGAGCCGCTTCCAACGCGCACAAGGACTCTGCCTGGAACAAGTTGATTGAAGAATGCGATCCACTGAAGAGTGTCATTCGCCGCAATGGAAGGAGTCTGAGCGGTCTTTGTGTACACAGTGTTGCCGTCAGCCACTAGAGCCAAACCGATTTGCATTCCAGGATCAACTCCAACAACTACCATTGACGGCTCATGAATACCCATCAGTCTGAGCATGATTTCGATTGCTGTGGTGTCCGGATTGAAGATGTCTTCAACCAACACAAGACTCTGGGCTGAAAGATTCTTTGACTCATTTGTTGTTGTAACCACGACTTTTGCGGTCGCACACTCTTTGTCATCTGGTGTGCATAACACGAAGCTGATGTCCAGTCGTTTGAGGAGATTGACAACCAGGTAGAGTATCTTGGAGTTCCTTGTGGCGACGGCGACCTCAAAACCGGACATTACTGCTCTCCTTCTGAGCTATGCTTATCACATGGTGAGTGACAACTTGAAGCTGGTGAAGGGTGATTTGATTCTTCCGTCAGGTGTTTCGGTTCTGGACCGGCTCCTCAACGGCGGACTGCCCACTGGGAGTTTCATTCATGTCTATGGTGAGGCGGCCTCGGGTAAGACCACTTTTGCCCTTCAGTTTGTCAGCGCTGCCTATAGGATCGGAGTTGATACGATATATGTCAACTCTGAAACTGGTTCCCCTGTTGACAGACTGGAACAGATAACTGGGAAGGAGTTCGGCGAGATTGAGGACAGACTCAGAATCCTGTCACCAAAGGAGTTCATTGAACAAGGGGCACTTATAGATGACATCGATCTCTTTGCCCGTGAAAGCACAAGGCTTGTTGTGGTTGACACCCTCACAAGGTTGTATAGATCGGTGTTAGATGACCGAAAGACGAACTACTCAAACCATCGTGAACTAAACCGCCAAGCAGGTATGTTGAAAGGGCTGGCAATACAAAAGGACTTGGCAGTGCTTGTTCTAAATCAAGTACGGGGAAGTATGAGTGAGATGGGAGGGTTTGAACCAGTGGCGAAGAATATCATGGACTACTGGTCTGACTATGTGGTGAGAGCACGTCTTGGAAAGACAACAGGGCAGAGGGTATTTGACAGGACAAGACCCGAAGGGGATCCAAGGTTCTGTATCTTATACCTCACAGAAAGAGGACTGGCGACTGAACAAAAACAGTGAAATGCGACACATATTGGGTTCTGAATCAAGGAGTCACATCCATGTACTTGCCGCTAGCGTTGTTCGAGCTCTCCATATGGATTGGCCTGCCTGCTTGGATTGCAAATGCAACTCCTGTGATATTCGGAGGTGGTAGACCCATAGATGGAGGCCGCGTACTGCGTGATGGGCACCGAATCCTCGGTTATGGAAAGACCATCCGGGGTTTTGTTGTTGGTGTGGTACTTGGGACTCTGACTGGCGTTGCCCAGTATCTTTCGGCCCCTCACATCCTCCCAGTTTTGGGCCAGTTTGTGACGGTATCACCAGACATGGAGTATGTCCTATTCATGACTGTTCCATCAGCCATTCTCCTGTCTATAGGAGCACTATCTGGCGATCTTCTTGGCTCCTTTCTCAAGAGAAGAGCGAGTATTCAGAGCGGGAATCCCTCGCCAATGCTCGATCAGCTTGGTTTCATAATCATGGCACTGATTTTCGCATACCCATTTTTACAGCCTCAGTCAGTCTATGTGGTCATATTGATACTCACCACTCTCGGAATTCACTGGGTGAGTAATGCACTTGGCTATCTTCTTGGATTGAAAGAACACCCATGGTGATTCTTCCTGTAGTACTGTGCAGCTTGGTACATTACATCAATGGGCCATTAACGTTTTATAGAGAAAGAGAGTAGGACCTTAACGGCCCTATCTCGTTCGGTCACTGCCGCTGGGCCAGAATGGTCCGTTGTAGGACCATCGTGGTATGACACGCCCTTTCTATGATAGCGGAGTAACGTCAACATGAAAGTCGCTGATTGCATGCAGTCTGATGTAGTCTACATATCTGTCCCTGGCACGAGAGAAGATGTGCTGCAAATAATGGCTGAGAAACAGATTAACGGTATCCCGGTAGTGAAGAAGGGAACAAAGACCTTGGTAGGAATGGTCACAAGAAGCGACTTGTTGAGAAAGACCGACGAAACTCAACTGGCAATGTTAATGGTCAGAAACCCATTGACGGCCACGCCGCGAACGAGAATCAAGACTGTGGCCAAGATGATGCTGGAGAAGGGCTTCAGAAGAGTCCCTGTCGTAGACAAGGAAGAGTTGGTGGGTCTAGTCACGGTGCCCGATATTCTGGGTGCTGTGCTTGAAGAGAGTGAAAAGTATCAGGACGCTATGGTTAAGGACTACATGAGAACTCAGATAACTGCTGTCTGGGAAGAAACTCCGCTGCCTTTTACATACATGATTATGGAGATGGCAGGAAAGAATGCCCTCGTACTGATGAACGAAGGCGGAGCAGTTACTGGAATGATCACTGTGAGCGACTACATCCGTCTCTCAGAAGTGTCTGTCGAGGATAACGTGAGCAAGACCTACTCAGGAACCGACTCAGCAGTTGAATGGGGCTGGACATCAAAGGACTTTCTTGTAGTCACCAAAAAGCTACTGCGGCTTCCGAATGTGCCTGTGAAGGAAGTAATGACGAAGAACATCATCAGCGTGAGTGAAGTAACGACAATACCTGAGTGTGTGAGAGTCTTCAGAAAGAATGACATCGATCAGGCACCCGTACTATCAGCAACAAGCAGTCTGATCGGCATGATAGAAGACACAGACCTGTTGAAGTTGACTCTTGGGGACGAGTAAGGGGAGTTCTAGGACTCGGAGAAATCGGACCAAGATGTCTGTTCAGACACGAACAGGGAGTCTAGGGCTGAGTTGACGAGATTCAATCGCTGTTTCAGATATTGACTGAGATCGTGTTCACCAATCAACTTCTCTGCAACTGCCAGGTACTTTGAGATGTTCTTCTGACTCACGGTCAATAGAAGACCCTCTCCGCAGATGCATCTTCCAGACAGCGGGACTCTCCGATAGATTCTGTTACATTTGCGACATCGAATCTTCTGAGTCGAATATGCTCTCAGATTCCCTCTGATGTCGCGAATGAAGTGGTGTGAGAGTACTCTCTCAGCAACGTCTTTCGAGTCCACAGCATCAAGCAGTACAGCCAATTGGAGCTGAGCTTCGAGTTTCTCGTTCATGGTTCCCAGCGTCTTGTACCTCGTATTACGAGGACCCGCATCAATTGAGGATGTGTCGTGGGTAAAGCCGAATCCTTCGTACTGTTCTTCGGTTCCAAGTCGAGACTGAATCGTGTCAACGAGGTCCTTGACGGTCTTTGGATGTTGAGCCTCAGCAACCATCTCAAAGAACTCAGCAGGATATCTGTAGCACACCTCAATGTTGTGGCTCTCATCATCCACCTCTTCTGGATTCAGAACCACAGACAGTACAAGAGGGGCGTCCATGAAGCCGCCTCTACCGGCAGGGAGATACTCCTTTGAGAAGTTGATGAGAGCATCGAGGACCAGAATCAGGGCATCCTCGTCGCCATCGCAGTTGCGCCTCTTCGCGGCATGCCAGTATGGATGGGCATAACAGACACTCGCGTTCGTGAAACCAACAATCCTGCCAATTATCCCTGCAGAAGTATGTGGAGCTAGACCCACTACCAGTTGACCAATTACGTCCTCGTGCAACCTAAAGTTGTAGTACCTCTCTAGTCCATAGATCTTTTCCAGACAGTCGTCCACGAACTTGCCAACTCTGACCATATAGTCAGCACAGTTCTCAGGCACAATGAGGTCCTGAACCTTGAGCTCGACTATCTGCCTATCAGAAACCAGTGGTGCGCCTTGATGGTCGCTGATATATCCAAGCTCGCGGAGCTTCTTTACGGAAACTCCCACCTCGTATGGTCTGAAGTGTGTCAGTGGAGCATCAGTGACATCAAATCTCGCTGTTCCGTCCCTATAGCAGTACACGTCGTGTTTTGCTCTTAGGATGCCCTTTCCGAGATACTCAGGAATCTTCAGATTACTGGTTAGACCCAAGACAGCCCTAAGATTATATGCATGTGGCTCTCCTATCTCGGTCTTCACACGTTCCAAGAGCTGGTAGATGTTAACCGGAACCGTCCTTGTAGTGCGATGCCCATATGGACACATGCCAGTGGATTGGTCCACTGGCTGACCACAGATTTGACCTTGATCCTCTGCCGAGCATAATTCCTGGAGCTCGGTATGTGTGCCACAAGCAGGACATCGAGATTCGAACGTTTCATTCCCGCACTCTGGGCACACTCGGTCAACAAGTTCAAGGCTTACTCCAAGATCTATTGGTGGCTCCACAAGTTCTCCCGAATTGGAAAATGAGTATTGGCCGGCAGTCAGTTGCGTACTCTTAGCAACCTTCTCAATGCCTCTTTCAGTTCCCAGTGTGCGTCCCACAGGGAAGAGCACCTGCACAGGAGGCCTCATCTTGCGCTCCTCTGCTTTCTCAGGCCGACCCATTCGTGCCCCGATTGAGAACCCGGTCCTATTTCTCAGTTCGACACGTGAACACGAGTTTAGTGCTTGGAGTGCATTACTTCCCGCGGCGGTGGCAGACTTCTTTCCAAGCTGTGCAAGTATTGTAACAGGGCTATCACTCAGCACGATTCGCTTACCGCTATTAGTCACCTCGTGGGGTGCGCCAATCCTCTCAAGTAGGCCCTTGTGTTTCCTGCTATTTCGTAGGGAGATCCTGCTGCCGTCAGAGGTCTTCTCGAGTTTGTGCTTGGTCAATATCCACCCCCTCAGGTTCAGCATCTCCTGAAGAGAGAGGGTGGACCACCGGTACAAGTATCGTGGGTGTAAGGGAATTCTGAACTTCTCTGAGAGAATGATGGCTTCTTCAGGATCTGGAATTCTATTGAATGGGGTTTCCACGAATGACTCAATGTAGTCAGGATCCATGTTCATCTCGGCCAAGAGTTTGCCCATCTGTTTCTTACTCAGTCTATTGATTGCACGCTCTAAGTCGTGAGACCACCATTCCTCGCAGTATCCCGATGGAACAAGTGGGTGATTGTTCTCAAGAAACTCTCCCAGCCCTACCAATATGTCACCCAGGTAGATTACTCGGTCTATCTTGCCCTGCAGCTCACGTGCCTCTTCGACTGTGAAGACTTGTCGCACTGAACCGTTTCTCAATAGCACTATTGGGCCCTCGATCGTGTCAACAGGAGCAACTATCGAGCCCTTCCCAGGGCGTTCGGTTCTGATGTGAGTCCCAGGAGCCAAGAATTCGTCGACGAGAAACATTGTGGCTGGATGGACACCGACACCAGCCAGACCAGTATTCCTCGAGCGGCCATATCTTAGTCGAAACCCTCCAAGATGGGAGGGATGGGAGAATACAGGTCGACCACCAATGATGTCTGTTAAATAGTCAGACTTCGGCTCGAGCTTCTTGTCAACTAAGTCATCTGCCTCAGATGGGGCTACCTTGGACATCGTTGCAGCCACATCATTGAGCCACTCCCACCCCTTTATGGCCATGTCAGCGACGTTCTTTGCTAGCTTTGTCGCCTTTCCTACAACACCATCACTGAGGACCAGTACTGCTCCGCCACGAACACGGTTGGTTTCTATTCGTTCGAGATCCCGAGTGCCAGTGACCTCGAACTCCTCAGTAGGCTCCCCTGTGAGCATTATCGGAAGCTTGGAGGCAACCAGTCGAACTAACTCTGGTTGAACCGGGAACTGCAAGTGCGCCAATCGAGCATATAGCTCGACTTCCTCAAGTGCACGTTCAACCTCCTGTTCAGTGGCTACAAATGCAGGCAGATCAAGTGCCTGACGAACGTGATCAGCAACCAAGACTGTCATTGCTGTTTCTGTACCACCAGCCGCCCGAATTGGACCTGCTAGGTAAAGCGCGAGGTATTTGTCATCACCAGAGCCCCTGATTCGTACCTTGGATATTCCCTCTATAGGGGCCGCGGTTATACTCTCTGTAAGTATGGCTAAAGCTACTCGTACAGCCTTGTCAACTGCTTTCTCGGAATCCTCTATGTTTCCTAGCTCTCCTTTGGCAATCTCTTCTGCGACCGCGAAGGCCACCTCTTCCCGCGTTTCGAGTTTCTCTCTAAGTTCTCTGATACGCTTAGCGACACCTACAGGACCATCCAGAGTGACTTCAACGCGAGCTGCCACATCGTGTGCTGGAGGAATCTCAATCTTGATTGTGGGATCATATCCTTTGGACCGAGCCTTCTCGGCGACTGAATAGATCTGCTCGACTTCTTTGTTGAGCGCCTGAAAGTACTGAGCATAGCTAACACTATGTTTCGGAAGATTCGGCTCAGACACGGTCACGGCTTGTCAGGTCTTTGTTGCTTGGTCGTGTCTTTTATCTTTCGGCCTAGCCACGTTAGCTCGGATTCTTCGAGCAGTGAGGTTTAAAGCATCGATAGGGGACCTTTAGTTGACCAAACGCCGCCAGTGGTTGTCAGGACGGTAATTGTAGTGCTTACACTCGAAGAAACAATCGAACTAATTCTCAAAAACACGGACTACCAGCGCAAGGATGTCCTGAAGATGATTGAAGAGAAGAGGCAGGAGCTGGGTCCAGAAGTCGTGAATGAGGAATCGGCCGCCATGATTGTCGCCCGAGAGCTTGGAATCGACCTGCAGCAGATATCTGCAAAAGCACGACTCAAGATTGAGGACATCACTGAGAGTACAAGGAATGTAACGCTCACTGTGAAAGTCATCAACGTGGGGTCCGTCCGAACCTTCACACGGAAGGGGGAGGGTGGAGAAGGCAAGGTGGCAAGTCTTGTTATTGCCGATGAAACGGGGGAGATCAGAGTTGCACTATGGGATGAGAGAACCAAGATAGTTTCCGAGGATGTTGTCAAAGTAGGAGATGTCATTCAAGTGCGCGGAGGTTACGTGCGAAAAGGACTGAATGATAGACTGGAGATCAATATGGGACGAATGTCTGGGATCAAGGTTCTTGATGAGTACGAGCTTGAGGGTCTTGATATTGAGATTGGCGAGGCCCCTGCTGCCAAGATTGGAGAACTTCAGGATAGGATGTTCAACATCACTCTTCTTGCCAAGATACAGAGGATATTCCCACTGTCAACTTTCACCAGAAAGAGTGACGGGACTGAAGGAAAGGTTCTGAGTATGATTGCTGCAGATGAAACGGGGAGTACTCGTTTGGTGTTCTGGGACAAAGATGCTGAGGAAATGGAGAATGCAAAGGAAGGCGAAGTCATCAGAGTGAAAGGGGCCTATTCCAAGACGGGGCGCTACGGGAACATCGAAGTCCATGGAGGCCGTTCCTCACAGATTGAGAGAGGACTGAAGATCAAGATTGATGCCGTAGAAGTAGCACCCGGAGCAAGTGCCCCGACACCTATCGGGAAGAAGAAGATTGCTGAGATAACCACTCAGATGCGAGATGTAGACGTCGAGGGGAGAGTCGTTAGAGTGTTCCCGATTAACACTTTTGACCGAGAAGGAGGAGAGGGCCGAGTCCAGAACATCATCATAGCGGACGAAACGGCTCAGATCAGACTGACTTTCTGGAATGAAGATGTCGAGAAGATCGAATCCCTTCAGGAAGGGGACATCATTAGTGTCACACATGCGTATGCCAAAGAGGGGTTTCGTGGGGGAGTGGAAGTGCATGCGGGTCGTAAAGCCGAGATTGAGATTAATCCCAAAGGCTCCCGACTCGAGCAGCTCGCCCTCTCTGATTTGTCATCACAACCAAGCTCTATTGCCGCGGGAAGAGTGATGATAGGCAATATTGATGAGGGCAGTGAAGGAAAGAGTGTCGAGATCTGTGGTATAGTAGTGGGGATTACTCAGGCAAGCCCTGTCTATCCAGCATGTCCTAGCTGCAGGAAGAAGGTCGAGGAAACCGAGGGGAAGTTCACCTGTGGTGTATGTGGTGATGTGAAAAAGCCTGAGTATAGAATGCTGTACAAGATAACCGTGGATGACGGGTCTGGCTCCATAAGGGCTACACTCTTTGGTGAAACCGGAGAGGAACTACTAGAAATGACTGCAGAGAAGGCCCAGGAGCTCATCGAGAAGTCTGGGAACAAACTTGAGCCCCTTGAACAGAACTCTGACAGGATGCTTGGTAGATATGTCGCAGTGCAGGGTCGAGTTTCAAGATTCAGAGATTCCCTCGATGTAACAGCCAGTGGACTCACATTTCCAGACCCTGTCGAAGAGAGCAAACGTATGAGACAGACGATTGATGAACTGATGGGATAGTATCCCGACTATGATGTGGCCTCAATCAGGGCTCGCATCCCTTCAAGAAATGTTTGCACATCGTCCAAGTTGTTGTATAGATAGAAACTGGCCCTGGCAGTACCAGTCGTTGGGGCAATCCCGAGTTGGTAATGGAATGGATGCACGCAGTGGGCTCCGGAACGAACCATAACACAGTACTCGTCGTTCAGAAAGGCTGCAATATCATGTGCGGCCTCCACGGAGTCCACACTGAACGTCACTAGTCCTGTCTTCTGGTTGATGTCATCAGTGCCTAGAATCTTGACATGATCCATATCCTTGAGTTCTTTCAGAGCGACTTCTAAGAGGGCTCTCTCGTGGCTTTCTATCTCTTGCATTCCAATACCCTGCAGGTATTCGGCTGCCGCGCCGGCACCAATGGCCCCTGCGTAGTTCTGCAGTCCAGCCTCGAACTTCTCAGGTGGTGGGAGGTAGCTGGGAACTATCTGGCCATTCTCGTATCGGACATCTTCAACGGTGTCTCCACCTACGAGAAACATGTTCATCGATTCCAAATGCTCCATCTTGCCATAGAGAACGCCCATTCCTGTTGGGCCGCACATCTTGTGAACTGATATTGCTGAGAAGTCTACGTCGAATCTCTGGACATCAAGAGGATGGTGGGGTGCATACTGTGCGTCGTCAGACATCACAAGGGCGCCGCGGTCATGAGCAATCTCGATGATTTCTTTGAGTGGTGCAACTGTTCCAGTGACATTCGATGAATGTACAATTGAAACCAACCGTGCCTTGTTGTCAAGGGCTTCTTTCCAGTCCTCAATGTCAAAGGTGCCGTCGGCTCTTGCCTTCACCACCTCAATCTTCAGAGAATCCCGCTTGGCACGTTCGACAAAAGGAAGCGAGCCGCTGTGATGTTCCAGAGTAGTAGTCACTATCTTGGCATCTTTTGGGAGGTCTATTGAGCAGGCGACGATGTTTAGAGCCTCTGTGGCGTTTCGCGTCCAGATGCACTCTGATGTTTCTGCAGCATTAAGAAAACTAGCAAACTTCTCTCTTGATGCGGAGTAGGCATTGGATGCCTCTTCGCCAAGCTTGTGAATGCTGCGGCCACCACAAGCAGGGTACTTTTCATAGTACTCGTTCATGGCTTGGACTACCTGCACGGGCTTGAGCGCCATGCAGGCACTGTCAAGATACACGATGGGGCGCCCATTTATCGTGCGCTTCAGGACTGGAAAATCAGATCTTACATCTAACATGTGAATCAGTCGCCTTTCACTATTTGCCAGCGATACCCGCCTTTTCCGAGCTTTCTAGTTATGAGTCCCTTATCCACGAGTTGCCTTGCGGCCACAATGAATGTGTCGCCACTCGCGCAATCCTGACATATGTCAGCATACTCATCACTACGAGCAATCTCAAGAACTTCCGATGTCATGAGAGGATTGACTGCATTCTGCAGTATTCTCAATACACATTGGGCGTTTCTCGAGAGGTCTGACATCGTGTTGGGCTGCGGTGCAGGACCCAATAAGAAGGCTTTGATTGACTGTCCCCTTCGACTCATCATAAGCCTTAAATGAATTCTATCAGGGTGCAGCCCGCTCTTTCTATGGAGACTCCTACCCAAAGTTGTGGGTAATAGGCAGAGGTGAATCATTGTGGGAAGAAGACGAAGACAGAAAGTACGGCGACGCCCTCAGAAGAGGATTCCAGATGTGTATCCGTGTCCCGATTGTGGAAACACAGCAATCAAGATCGATCTCCAACGTAGCAATAGTCTTGCAAGTGTCAAGTGTGGGTCTTGTGGATTGGAGATGGCAGTTGATGATGTCAACCCCTTGACAGAGCCAGTTGATATCTATGGTACTTTCATAGACAGGTTCTACGAGGAGCGCAGCGCTGAGGCTGCCTAGTTCAGGCCCAATAATCAGCAATGGTTATAAGTGAGGCAAATCCGAGAACGCGGGATTTCTATGCAGATCGAACTCATCCAGTCAATCTTGTCTCTTCTACTCATCACTATGGGTATCGTGGCCCTGATGTTGATCTTTGCCTATTCGGTCTGGGGTGAGGAGGAAGATGAGTGATGATATGGAGGGTCCCTCTTGATGAGTTCGGACGAACTTCTTCTTCATGCCTTTGAGAACATTGGAGGTCACTTGGCAAATCTAGACTCAGTTCGCTCCATTGTTCAAGAGATTAAGGGTCATGGTCATTCAAGTGATGAATTGATTCGGTTGCTTGAGGAAAGAATGGAAGAAACTGAGGTAACATTGAGGACTGACCTGCGCATATTGATTAATGAGATTCGACACCTGATGAGAGGGAAGTTCTCTGGATGAGTGCCTTTTCTCAGTTGAACAAGGAAATCAACGAGTTCTTAGTTAGTCAAGGATTGACTCTTCCAACGCCAATCCAGGAACAGGCTATTCCAGTTATACTCGATGGTCAGGCAGACATTCTTCTTCTCTCACCAACTGGCTCTGGGAAGACTGAGGCAGCTCTGCTACCATTGCTTCATCGTCTACATCAGCTTCAACAGGAGCGCGAGCTCTTTGGCTTCTATATTCTCTACGTCACTCCCTTGAGAGCTCTCAATAGGGATGTCTTCAGACGAATTGAGAAACTCTGCGAACACCTTGGACTGACAGTTGCGGTTAGACATGGGGATACTAGTCAATACAGAAGAAGGCAGCAGGCCATTAAGCCCCCGAACCTGCTGATTACGACCCCTGAATCTCTTCAGGCTATTCTTCCGGGAAAGAGGCTCAGATACCATTTGAAGACTGTCTTTGCGGTAGTCGTAGATGAGGTCCATGAGCTGGCTGATAGTAAGAGGGGGGTTCAGCTCAGTCTAGGTCTTGAACGCCTCGAGCATCTAATAGGAGGAGAGGTTCAGAGGATAGGACTGTCTGCTACGGTTGGAAACGTGAGAAATGTTGGAAAGCTCCTTGCAGGTCAGAGGAGTACCGTCAAGACCATCTGGGCAGGGTATGATCTTCGTGAGATGAATCTCAGAGTAGAAACTCCGGTTCCCAGCCCTGAACATGGGAAGCTGAGTAGAAAGCTCTCCTATCCCTTGCATTCTACAGCACGTCTAGAGCGAATAGTCGATTTGATTGAAGGACATTCGTCGACTCTGGTCTTTACGAACACGCGATCCTTTGCCGAAACCTTGGGAGCTAAGATGAGGGCATTGAAGCCAAGCTACGAATTCGATGTTCATCATGGGTCTCTCTCAAGAGACGTTCGTGTGTCAGCCGAGGAGAGATTGAAGAACGGTGCCTCCAAGGCAATCATCGCCACTTCAAGCCTTGAGTTGGGAATTGACATAGGTCAAGCGGACCTTGTCATTCAGTATAGCAGTCCTCGAGAGGTTTCTCGAGCGGTGCAACGAACAGGACGAGCAGGTCACGGAATAGGCAGAGTTGCAAATGGGGTCATAGTTGCAACAATAAACCTGGATGATATTACCGAGTCAGGAGCTATTGTTAGACGGGCACTTCTGAATAAGGTTGAGAAAGCAAACATCCCTATAGGAGCGTGGGATGTCCTCTGTCACCAGATTGTTGGCATTCTGCTTGATACACAAGAGATCGAGATTGAGAGTCTATTCAAGCTTCTCACCTCAGCGTTTCCCTATGCAGACTTGGACAGGGATGACCTTGATAGAGTGCTTCAATTCATGGTTGAGAGAGACTGGGCAGAAACGCATGGGAGCTTGGTCAGCAGAGGAAGGAGGGCACGTATCTTCTACTATGAGCGCCTTAGCACAATTCCTGACGTTCACAAGGTCAATGCATTAGATATGGCTACGCGTTCAAGCATCGGAGTACTGGATGAGGAATACGTGACACAGAACATCGAAACGGGTTCCGTCTTTGTGATAAGAGGCCGACCATGGCAGGTTGTCAGCATCGAAGAAGACGAAGTGCTGTGTGCCCCAGTCACAGACACCAACACAGATGCACCTAGATGGATTGGCGAGATGATACCTGTGCCCTTTGAGGTTGCAACAGAAGTAGCCAAGGTGTGGAATGTTGTCGGAGAAGGAGAGAAGCGTGATAGTGGGAAATGGCTGGAAAGGGAGTATGGAATTACGGACAAGGCACAGACTCATGTGATTGAAACAGTCAAGCTAGCAAAGAAGGAATTGGGCCGATTGCCTTCGGAGAATCTCATCATTGTAGAGGACTTCAAGACAGGCATTGTCCTGCACGTTCCGCTCGGGACAAAAGCTAACGAAACGTTAGGTGTGGTCATTGCCGCATTATTGACGACTCGGCTTGGTGTAGAGGTGGGTGTTGAGAGAGACCCCTATCGCATCTTGCTGACTTCCACTGGCGGTCTGGATGCAGAACAGGTTGTGGATGCTCTCAGGGACTATACGGGAGAACAGGTATCTACGATTCTAAGGTTAGCAGTTAAGTCCACACAGAACTTCTCATCTCGATTCATCCACGTGGGCCGACGAATGGGAATCATCCGAAGGGACGCGAAGATGAGAGAGATTCCAGTCCGGAAACTCATCAGAGCTTATGAGGGATCACTCGTGTTTGACGAAACAATGAGAGAGGTCTTGCAGGAGAAGCTCGATGAGTCCCGAGTGAAGCAGCTCTTTGGCAAAGCTGCAAATGGCGAGATTGAGATTCATATTACAAGAACTGACATGCCCTCCGCTCTTGCTCGACTAATTGTTGAGGAGAAGACGCGATTTGAAGTGATAGGGGAAATCACTGATGAGGATGAGGTGCTAGCGGTCATGGAAGAGAGACTGCTCTCTCGCCGTTTTAGGCTGGTCTGCATGGGAAGTGGTGACTGGAGTTCGATACGAACAGTTTCTTCGATGGAAGACAATGTAAGCTGTCCTGTCTGTGGATCTACAATGATTGCCGCACTCCCAACGAAAGATACTGACTTCAAGAAGATTGTAGCAAAGCATGTGGCTGGTAAGCCGCTGACACGGTCCGAGAAGAAGAAGTACAGAGCAGGAGGATTGAGTGCCACTCTTGTTTCCAACTATGGAAAGAGAGCTCTAATCGTGCTTGCAGGTCGTGGTATTGGACCTAACACTGCATCAAGGATATTGCGGCCTGGACTTGAGGCTCGTCGCTCTCTACTTAAGGAAATCGTCAGAGCAGAGAGAGAGTATGCAAGGACCAGGCCATTCTGGAGGGATTGAATTGGAGAAGCCGCTCGTCGTGTTTGCAGGCAGAAGCAACGTTGGAAAGAGCAGTACCATAAGGGCACTCACTGGTAAGAAGGTGAGAGTGGGAAAACGGCCAGGCAGCACGAAGTGGGAGTACATGATCGACCTTGGACCTGTGACTCTAGTAGACATTCCAGGGTTTGGATACATGGCCGGAACCAGCAAGACCGACATCGAAGAAATGAAGACCACATTGATTCAGAAGCTAGAGAGCTGGAGTAGTCGACTAGCCCTCGCAGTCTTGATAATCGACATATCACTCTTCAGAACACTTGTTGACCGGTGGGAGGGCCGGAATGAGATTCCAATTGATGTGGAGTTCTATACGTTCCTGTCTGAGATTGCCGACAATGTGATTATAGCTGCAAACAAGATCGATAAGCTGAAGAAACGTCAACGGACGATTGAGTTAGAATACCTCTCAATGAAACTTACTGATGCAATTTCAGGAAAAGTCCCTAGAATAGTCCCGATGTCAGCCTCTAAGAGGCATGGAATCGTAGAGCTGAAGAGGGCAATAGAGGATACTCTTCGGATTGCAGCTACAGACAAGCCTCAGTGGTAGATGCTACCTCAGCTTCCTGAAGGTGTAGTAGACTGCACCCACAGCAAGTATAGTCAAGGAGATTGTGAGCATGGAGTCAATTGCACCGGGAGGCTCTACAAACCCTTCAGAGAGCCAATCTAGCATGTTCATGAACAGACGAGAATTGTCAGCGGTATAGAACCACCTGGACTCACTCCCGGGTATATCAAGAACAAGCCCAGAGAACATCACTGCAGAGCCAGAGATCACGACTCTACTATTACCATACTCAAAGGCAGACATCCAAGGTGGGAACGTCCCGTTTATCGCTGAGTATGACAACGGACTCTCAGCGAATTCGTCCAGCGTCATATTCGGAAAGCTGTAGTTCCCCATCATGGCGGGATTGGACCTGAACTGGGCAAACGATGACTCGTGGCCAGTTGCAATGGCGCTGACAAGATCTAGGGGTTTCAGAGTAGCCGTCATCACCACTAGCTCATTGATGTTCTTGAAGATAGGATGGCTGGCGTCCCATGTGTTTGTGTCCATTACAGTAATCCATGGTGTAGTTTCGTTGACTGTATGCTCGTAATCAAACATTGAATCGGACGAAGACTCGAGCCTTGTTTCATTGATGCTAAACCGTGGACCTGTGATATTGAGCGCATCAAGAAGTCGATTCAGGACGGTGTTATCCCCCATGTTTTGCAACGCCAAGTCATCCCAGTATCCAGTGTTGTTTGCAATTACCGGGTTACCGAAAAGCAGCACAGAGCTGCCATTATTCATCATCTCAGCGATTGCATTGACTTCGGTGTCTTCGAAACTGTTGGCAGGGTCAGGATCTGCCACAATGAGGATATCGACATCACTCAGTGTTGTGTTCTCGATTGGATCTGTGTTTACTCTCACAATGTACTTGGTTGATGCGTTTACCATGTCAAGCATCAGCTTGAAACCCTCGTCATCATCAGCTGCAAACTGTGGGAAGTGGGTAGCGTCATATAGAATGACAATGGGATCTATAGCCGCCTGGGCATTTGCCGTGGACTGAAGGGAAGAAAGGAGAACGAATGCTGTGACTGCAACCGCTAGGATACGGACTGTTCTTCT
>CAYFTD010000006.1:0-3790 GCA_964345915.1 uncultured archaeon | reverse complement strand
GCCTCCCAGCATTTCCTGATGATTGGGAGTGGAAACTCTCTAGTCTTGTCATAGTAGTGAGAGTACGGAATCATGTACTCTTGGGCAAACTCACGGGCTCTGCCTTGAAGCTCAAGCTGCGCCTTAGTCAGACTGAAATCGACCATTACGCTCCCTCATAAGTTTCTGTGGTAGAAGAGGTAACAACATGCTGTATAAGGCCATTTCCCAAGAGGAAAGGTGTGAGGTGAGCCTCAGTCCCGAGCTGTGATCTGACGGACGACTTCAGGCAGACTCCACTTGAGGTCGAGCTCTAATGCACCGCTTTCGGGTCCTGGACAGCGTCGTACGCACATACGACATGCGACACAGAGCCATAGGTCCACGGCCACAGTTCCGAATCCAGGTGACTCTTTGTCTAGGACTATGTCTGCGACTGGCTTCTTGGCGGCGAGATTCCTTACTGTTCTATAGAATAGTGCTCTATTGACAGGCAGTTTCTCAAGAGCGTCTTCAGAGAATTCAAAGAGATCTGAGGTCTGAATCAGCGGATTGAGTTTGATGGCATCTTCGGGGCAGGATATCTCGCAGGACTTGCATCCAAGACACTTTGAATGATCCCACTCTACAGTACCGAAACCTAGGAGTGGAGCGTAGCCCATCATTGACCGGTACTCATCCAAGACTGAGGGTACATCCACATCCATCAGGTCATCCAATGTCACCTTGGGACGGGTGCTCGGAATCCTGGCCCGAGTACGATATGCCAACGAAACAGCTGACCTGATGGCGTCTTCCACACCCGTGAGTATAGATTCGCCCACAACGGTTCCCGCGAGTGTTATCTTAGCTAGCTTGTCCCGGCCTTTTGAGAAGGTCTCAAAGGCATTCGCTAGATTCCCAATGTCTTCAGCCTTGAAGTCTTCAAGAATCGCTTTCAAACCGGATTTGGCCTCAGCCAGCTGAAGAGCAAGGGTACTCACCGTCTCGATCACGACCTCTTCATCTGATGGCGTTCGGGGAACATCATAGAGAATGTATCCATGACTCTCGCCAGCCAATGTGAGTAGCTCGTCTCGCTTCATACGCAGCAGATGCTGCAGAATTCGATTTTGAGGGATGTTGGTCTTCTCTGCCAAGTCCTTTGTCGTCATGGCTCCAAGTTCACGAATCAGTACCAGGATTGTCCCCCGTTCCAGCTCGCTGTCTAGGTATGTGGACATTATCTCCTCGTAGACATCTGGGTCCAACTTCTCACCATATACATTCGTACCAGAAACAAGATTGGGACCCTTTTCCAGCGCTATCTTCAGCCTGAATCTTGCAAAGGCCTCCAGACCTGCTGAAACAAGCAGGCGGAGGTCATCGGAACTATCTGATGCCTCAGTCCTCAGGAGTGCTTCCGTAGCGTTATCCACTGATTCTCGGAGGTCATTCACTGGTTCTGAAAGCGGTGTTTCATCGTACTTGCCCAGTTTCTGCAGTCGCTCAAAGAGAAGGTCCATCTTGTTCGATGAGTTCTCGACAGATTCTTTCAGAGTTCCCTCCAAGGACTTGGCTATTCCGCGAGTCTGTTGTCTTAGCCGCTTCAGGACCTTGGTCGTATCAGGGACAGAATCCAGCACTCTACCAAAGACTGGCGCATCGCCGTCGAGGCCAAGCATCTCGACCTCACCCCTTTGAATCATGCTCACTATGGCTGACTGAATCTCTGAAGAAGGCGTTTCCATCAACGTGCTGATTTCAACAACGGTCTTCGAACCCATCTTGTCCAGAATGAACTTGATCACTCCACGTCTGAGCTCTGTGAGAGCATTCTGGGAAATAAGCGGCAATGCACGGTCTGCGCTGATTCTACCCTCACGAATACCGCGCTTGATCTGTGCGGCTGTTCTCAGAAATGGTCCGTATCGGGTCTTTGTGCCCAGTTTCTGAAGCGCATCAAGCGTTGTTGCAGGGTCATTCTCAATCTCTGGAACTGCCTTCGATATCGAGTCGATTAGTGACTTCAGTTCCACACCTGCGGCTTCCGCGTCAGACTGCGCAGTGGCCTCATACTCATCAACTACCAGCTCAATCTGTGTGATTGAGCTTGGAAGTGTCTCCAATACAGACTCAAGATCAACTGTGGGTTCACCCTCTTCGACTACATCTGCAGCCTCAATGGCTTCCAGTGCGGATCTCAGAAGCTCTAGTATCCCTCTGACTCCTTGAGAATCGTCAAGAGAGATTGCGCCCTCAAGTCTGGCAATGGCCTCTCTCAGAATACCCCTGTCAGCAATCTGGGAGATTATGTTGGACTTCTCTGCCACTTCAAGGAAGTGTTCAAAATAGGAGTCTGGAAACACGAATATCTCTTCGGTGAGTGGTTCCAGCTCACCACTGAGTTTTGTGATCTCCTCGCTGACTCTACTTAGTGGAATCGCAGACTCTTCCTTCAGCCCACCCAGAGCTAGGATCATGTCCATCATTCGACGCCTCTTCGGTGCCATACTGCTAGTGGACTCGGTCACTCAGTCACCTCCATCCACTTGCCAGCAGTGCCCGTGTGAACTGGGGTTGGTCCTAGCTTTTCAGCGCGTTTCACCATTTCCTTGATTGCACTGGTAAATCTCTCGGGCTCTGCGCTGAACATGCGGAACATGTCGACTCTTTCGCCCTTCCAACCAATCGCATTCAGTATGTCGCGTGTAACGTCCACTTGAACCTGAGCTATCTCGTTGCCAGTACCACCGATGTGACACCGGTCGGTTTCGCAGGCGGCAATCATGACGGTGCTGGCACCACGTTCAAAGGTCTTCAGAATGTCAACTATAGAGACTCTCCCGGCGCAAGGTACAGGGATCAATCGGGTGCTGGCAGGATATTCCATTCTTCTGGTACCGACGATGTCCATGGTGGAAACAGAACACTCTTCGCAGTAGAAACAGACCGTGGTCGGTTGTTGGGAGCCTGCATTCTCCAAGACTGCATCAATCTCAGCCCAGAGCTGATCATTTGAGAGAAAGTTGAGCTGTGTTGCTCCTGACGGACACAGACTCTGACATACTCCACATGCATGGCAGTTCAGAGTCTCAATTGCGGCCTTGAACAGTATCTTCTGTTCCTCGTCTTCCTCCTCCGGCTCTGGCTCTTCAATCATCAGAGGGACTCCACGCGGGCATTGCTGGGCGCATAGACTGCAACCCACACAATCGTCCACATTCAACACGGCCCCACGAGCGTTCTTCTCAATGATACCTCCTCGGAGCTCGTTATGTAAGACCAAGGCAGCTGCTTGAGCGTCGGTCACTGCCTCGAACACAAACTGTGGACGGGTGACACCACCTGCAGCGACGACCCCACGTCTGCGGGTTTCTGTTCTCCGTAGCTTGCCATAGAGGTCTTTTACATGCCCGTCCTCCTCAAGTGCATAGCCGAGAGTTTCAGAGAGCTCTGCAACACCCGATGGTGGAAGAATTGCCGTTGAGAGAACGAGAAGGTCCGGAGTGACCTCAAAGTATTGGTTCATCAAGGAGTCGTAGATTTGCACGTGTGTCTGTCCATCCTTCTCCCACACCGTGCTGATTCTACCACGTATGTAGTCAACGCCTTGCTCCCTAGAGTCCTTGTAGATCATTTCATTCTCAAAGGGCACGCGAATATCCATGTACACTATGCGGACATTTGCATCACTGACTTTGTGCATGATCTCTAATGAGTTGTCAATAGCGAAGGTGCAACAGAGCTTGCTACAGTCTCTCTTGTAGTCTTCAGACCTACTTCCTACGCATTGAACCATGACAACATCCTTCACGGGTTTGCCATCTGA
>CAYFTD010000005.1:0-2007 GCA_964345915.1 uncultured archaeon | reverse complement strand
AGCATGCAGAATACAGCCAACTGGGTCGCGAATGCCTTGGGTGTTATTATCGGCTTTGTGACGCCGCTGTTGTTCCTCGCGGGACCTCCACCGGGACTGAGTTTTACCGGTTTCACAATTGTGATTCTATTTGCCTTCATCACGGTACTGTTCTATCTTCCATCCATTATCCTCATTCGTGAGAAACCTGGGATAGTTCCTCCCAAGCGGAGCATGAGAGAGGAGACAGCCACCGTGCTACAGAACCAAGTGTATGTCAGGTGGATTCTAGTCGTCGGGTTCTTGTCCTTCAGCTTTGCGGCCATCACGGCTCAGGTTGTCGGTTTCGCACAGAACGTCCTGTTGCTGAACACTATGGAGACACTGCTACCGCCTGCGTTAGGACTGTTGGCTTCAATCATCATCTTCTTCTATCTATGGACCAAGATGATTGGAAGGACCGGCAAGGGTCGTCTGCTATTCTTCTCGCTGGTCATTCTGGCCGTGCTGATGGCGATGACACCTGTCGTCGGTGCCCTGGTTGCCTTTGTTTCGAACGTAGTTGTCGCATTTGTGTACTTCATACCTCTAGCAGCATGCATGGCTGCCTACTACTTGATCAATTACGTAGTACCCGCTGACATCGCGCATGTGGATGAGCTGATGACAGGCAAGAGTCGTGCCGGGATATATGAGGGATTCAAGGGAGTTCCACTGAACATGTTCCAAGCCGCCTCAGCCGTGCTGCTGGGATGGTTCATGGACTACTCAGCGTTGACCCCAGCAGGAACAGAGTTCGGATACTTATGGTGGGAACCAGTCTTTGCACCGTTCTTGTTTGTTGCCGCCTTCATTCTGAGGTATACTGACATCGATCCAGACTTCGAAACCCTCAAGGCACAAAGGCAGATTGAGGTGCCGGCTCAAGAGCCTGGTACTGAAATGTAGTGGATGAGCTCCTCGTGAGCTCTTCCCCCTCTAGTCTACAAAGTTGGAAACAGACTTAACGAGGCATGCATATGGTTAGTCGGGCCTGTCGGCCCGTGCGTGAGGCCCATGGGAGTCAAGTCTAGAGTTGTAGTTCGTTTTGGTGAACCAAGAGACCTTGAGTGGTGCGTAGCCGAAGACCCCCTCGCTAACGAGATGTTGATGCGCGAGAAGATCATGAAGGACGAGATATTCATCGCTGAGTTGGATGGAGAGCCAATCGGCTATCTCCGACTGGAATTCCTCTGGGCCAGGGTACCATACATTGGACTCATATTCGTGATTGAAGCGTATCAGCATGAGGGAGTGGGCAGAATGCTTTTGGACCGTTTGGAATCCCATCTCAAAGAGAATGGGTATGACCTTCTGCTAAGTTCTTCACAGGTTGATGAGCCCGAGCCACAAGCGTGGCACAGGGCAGTCGGGTTTGAAGAATGTGGCCTTCTCCTGGGAGTGAACGAAAGTGGAGTAGGTGAGGTCTTCTTCAGGAAACCTCTATGGTCAACGTCCTAGGCATCAAGCACGAATCTATCCTTGAAGATGCTATCTTGAACACATGCTCGAATACACTTGCCACACACGTCGCGTTTCAGACCCTGTTTTCCTAGGAAGACGAGGTACCTACGACAATTCTCACGATAGTCTTTCACCTGTTCTCTATATCTGATGAACGTGCATGCATCCTCGCACGCAATACAGTTTGCGCATCTCGATTCTATCTTGCTACCATGCAGTAGGGGAAAAGTTGTGACCACTGTAGCGAAGCGGAGAGCGCAGCTATACTTCTCATTGATGAGGAGACCATTCTTCCCACGCCAACCGAGTCCTGCATGTTCTGCGACCACACGGTGTGAAATCGTCAAAGGGTAATAGTAGGTCGCTTGCTTTACCTTAGCCGCAACACCCTCGATAGTAGCTGGAATTGGTATACCTTCAAATCTATCCGCCACCATCTGAGCAGCAACGTTCAGAAGCTCGTTCAATCGGTGATACTCATCTGCGTATATGTTCCATTTCTCATAGTCAACCTTTCTGCCGTCT
>CAYFTD010000004.1:0-5704 GCA_964345915.1 uncultured archaeon | reverse complement strand
TCAGTGCACCGACGGCCCCAGCTATGTAGAGACCGTATTCAGCTAAGAACTCTATGAGAGGGTTGCCATCTGTTGTCGTCGTGGTGGTCGTAGTAATGATTGATCCTATGGAGTTGCGTACGCGGATCACCATCTCCATGCCGAGGTGCCAGGTCGTTCCGTTTCTGACAGATGCCTGCACTGTGATGTTGGTGCCATCTACCTGCGGAGATATCACGTGGAAATAGTTAGCTGTGGTTTCTTGGTAGTTCTGGGTAGTATTGTAGAAGTTGGAGGTGATTGTGTGGTTGGTCCACGCACCACTGCCAATCTTGACACCTAGAGAAACTTCATCGATATCAGGAAACAGCATATGGGCAAAGACTGTGACATTGATCTCGGACTCGCTATTTGGGATGTTGGGTTCCCAGTACACGTTGATGTGGTCACTATTACCTGCATCACCGAGAGCCCAGTCATAGTCGTATACTTCAAGATACCACTGGGCGACATTCTCATTTTCTATGATCACGCCCGCTTCCCGATTAGCAGCAATGCTGCCGTCACTGTAGTTTATGCTGCTAACGAACACTATTCGACCGTCGACAATGATGCCCTTGTTATGTTGGGCGGCGAACCACGTTTCGTATTGGTATACAACAGGGATTCCGTGTGTCCTGAACTCCTCAGCCACAACCTCCACGTCAGGCTTCGCACCCTCTTCTGTTATCACACGGACGGTAACTCCACGGTTCTTGGCCGCAATGATAGCATCGATTACTTGATCGACTTCACCGGCATCACCGACGCTCGTGAAGTACGGAATCTGAATGTCCAGAGTTGCCTGAGCGGAGTTGATACAATACAGTATGCCTTGTAGGCTTGTGTCAGGGCTGAAGATTGGTGTTACATTCATTGGACCACTGAAGTGTCTTGGTTGACTGAAAGGTCGTGGATATGAGCTACCTGTCTGGCTGTATGAGAGGGGGGAGCCAGTTCCATGTTCAGTTGAGTTATAGTCAATTCCATTGCCCCAATCGTAATCAAAGACATCTCTGTAGTAATCTGTGACCACTGTGTCGGTCATAGCAATACTCCATTCCCTATTGGCCCTCTTGCCGTCTTCAGGGAAGCTCGTCTTTGCCCAGTTGCCTGCCTGGACGATAGTCGTCTTGTTGTCAATGATTACGAACTTCTGGTGAGCGAAAGTAAATTCAGCGTCATTTGTCCACTTCACAGGGAGACCCAGAAGCGTAAGGTTATTGGCCACATAGTCATTCGGAGAGTAGTAGCCGAGGCTGTTCCAGCCTAACAGGAACTTCATATCGAGCCCAGGCTTCGTGGTATGAAGCTCGTGAATCAAGTCAAGTATGTACGGATTGTTGAGGCCATACACCTCGACTAGAATGCTCTCCTTAGCGCTATTCAGGAAATGCCACAACTCGTCCCTGCTCCCGTCAGGTGATACAAAGGTCGTGACATTCATGTTTCTGTTGAAAGTCTGCCAGGTGAACTGTGATAATGCGAAGTTATCGACAGGCATCGCTCTAGCTGGAATAAACAGTGAAGCAGGAAGAACTCCTGATACCATAAGAGCCACGATTAGCAGACCGATGGCTTTGTGTTGGGTATTCTTCAATCCTTGTCCCTCTTCCATGCACTTAGATAGACGCTGTGTTTATTTGGTCCACTTATAACTTGCTGAGTGTCGACAGAATTCGCTGCAGGGTGGGCGCCGCTATGAAATTGTTCTATAGAATCGAGCCGTCCAAGTATCAGTCTTGTATGGAGAGAATAGAGGAGGAGTTTGAGATGCACAAGGAAACTGACGAAGACAAGACGATTCTAATGTTGGATGACGAAACCAAGATTGTGAAAGTTTCAGGGAGCTACTTTCCCGGTGAAGACGATATGGCAATGATCAAGGTGATTTTGGCTGATGATACACTACGAGACTTCTTCGACTCGGTTCTTGGCCAGCCATACAGAGTAAAAAGGTAGATGCAAGCAAGTACAGTCAAAACGAGTGGAATTCGCTGACAGGAACGCCGCGTCTTCTCGATACGGACGTTCCTGTCGCTATGCTGTTGTCGTTGTTATTTCTTGTGCTATCATACCTCTTCGATAGCGCCTTCAGGACAGCTGTCTATGCAAGCGAAGCATTCAGTGCACTCATCGGCACGATCTTCTTGGTACACCGCCACGTCATTCACTACGTATAGTGTTGGATCTACGGGGCAGACATCAGCACAAGTTCCACACGCAGTGCATGCGTCTGTTACTTTCCACATCATGTTCTGTCACTTCACTCTTGGTTGCATGCCTAGGCAACTTAACGAAACTGTATCGGAAACAGTGTTCCATACCCTAGGCGGGCGCTTTGCGGCAACCTGCTGGAACTTTAAAAACCTTGAGGAGATGGCTAGCCCAGCAGCCGTTCCCCGTGAAACGGAGTCCACTGTTGTTTCTAGCCACCAATGCCAGAATACCGTGTGCGATGTTTTTTGGTTGAGTTAACCCTCACTGAGGGCACCTTGTGGACAGCTATCCATACAGGCATAGCATTCAGTGCATTCGTCAGCGCGGTCCATAAGATAGACTGCTTTGCCATCGACTACTTCGTACAATGTAGGGTCAACAGGACACACATCAGCGCATGTACCGTCCCCATCACAGAGGTCTAGATCAACAATCCATTTCATGACAAGTCACTTACCTTACTGTCATATCCTGGTTTCTGACGTCGCTGACGGTAAAAACTAGGATTTAAACTTCAGGGTCGGCTTTGGCCTGAGTGGAATAGTCTGTAAAAGCACAATGCGGAACTTTCAAAAGACGTCATCGAGGCCGCGCAGAGAACAATCATATACAAAATGTGAGGGCAAAACGAAATACTCCGGCTTGGTGAATGTCATGTCAGGAACGTCTGAGAAGGATACTTCAGAAGAGAAGTTCGCCAGACGTCTCGGCCTCATTGGTGCCACCAACCTCGGTCTCGGTGCAATGCTTGGCGGGGGAATCTACGTCATCTCTGGAATCGCCGCAGGGATGATAGGCCCGGCTCTGATCCTCGTTTACTTGGCCACTGGACTTCTGACATTCTTCACAGCCATCAACTATGCCGAGCTATCGTCCTCAATCCCGAAACAGGGAGGCGGCTATACATTCGCCCACGACATACTCGGAGGATTTCCGGCATTCCTTACTGGATGGTTCCTTCTCATTGGAAACGTCGTAGCCTGCGGGCTCTATTCCCTGGCGGTAGCTCATACCCTAGCTCTATTCCTCCCGTCATCAACTCCACTAACAGTCGGTATCATTGCTGTCATCATCATAGTGTTCACGTTCGCCACGAACACAGTGAGCGTCAAGAGTGTTAGCGGCGTGCTCGGCGTCTTCAATATCGCTCAGTCGGTGGTGCTGTTCTCATTCATCGGTATTGGTCTACTGTTCATTCAGCCCACGAACCTTGACCCGCTCTTCGCCCCTGGAACAGGATTCATGGAGTTCATGGCCACTCTCTCCTTCATCTATATCAGCTTCATCGGCTACGAGCTGATAACCACGGCCTCCGAAGAAATCAAGGAGCCTGCGAAGAACATCCCGAGAGCTATTCTGCTAACCCTGCTTATTGCGACAGCCATCTATGTAACGGCCGCAGTTGTGATTGTGGGTGTAAATCCCTACACTGAAGTTGCCAATCTAGATTCGCCGGTCCCCATTGCACATGTCTACGGTACAATGTTGGGGACAGGAGCGTTCTACTTTGGCCTGGCAGGGATGGCTGCATCCAACTACGCGGCCCTTAATGCTACCTTCCTCTCGACTGCAAGAGTGACCTATGCACTCGGGAGAGACCGCTATCTCCCCGGCTTTCTGGAGCGCGTCAATCCGAGATTCAAGACTCCACTGCCAGCACTCTTGGTTTCTCTAGTTGCAGTGAGTGTGTTTGCTCTAACAGGGAGAGTTGATCTTGTAGCGGCACTCTCCGGACTCGCCTATCTCGTAGGTCAAGCCATCGTGAACTCGTCTGTTATCAGGCTAAGAGAACATGGACTGAATGTCCCCGGGACTTTCAAGTCACCTCTCTATCCAGCATTCCCAATAGTCGGTGTGGTGGTATGCCTTTTCTTCATTGTCAACCAGTCTTTCGAATCACTTCAGTCGGGGTTCTTGCTAGCCATTATCGGCCTAGTCATATACCTGGCTTATGGGAGAAGCCGCAACAAGGCACACTTGGAGAAGATGCGACCTGAAAGGACTGCCGCAACTGTTCGTGTTGTAGAGCTGAAGATGACGATGGACAATACGTTCGGTAGGTTCAGTCCAATCACTGATGAAGAGATACCGATGGTAGTGAAGAATAAAGTGGCAGACCACGCCGATGAGAATGACAAGTCATCAGCCGATGACGCTGAGTGAAGCTAGCTCTCATCCGAATCGAGCCACTCCCTAAGTGCTTCAGCAGCTTTCTGGGTCATCCCATTCACTTGAGCGAGTTCTTCGACCTTCGCTACTTTCACTTCATCGTAGCTTCCGAACGTTTCTAGAAGAGCTGCACGTCTCTTAGGCCCTATTCCCGGAGCCTCCTCTAGAATAGAACCAGTGAATCTCTTCTTGCGAAGCTTGTGATGATACTTTTGGGCGAATCGATGCGCTTCGTCGCGGATGTTCTGAAGGAGATGTAACGCTGCAGAATCAAACTCCAGCTCCAATCCTTCTGAGAATTCACGAGTATAGAGAAGTTCCTCACGTTTTGCTAGCGCTGCCACATTCAAGTACTCAAGCCCCAAATCCCTGAGTGCCTTCATTGCTGAGTTGAGCTGCCCTTTTCCCCCATCAACAAGAATCAGGTCCGGGAGTACGTGTCCTTTCTCAAGCACCCCCAGATACCTACGATAGACGACCTCTTGCATCATGGCATAATCATCGGGAGTCTCTTTCACTCTAATTCTGAACATTCTGTATTTCTTATTGTCCGGTGCTCCGTTCTTGAAGACAACACACGAACCAGTGGGATCTGTACCCTGGATGTTTGCGATGTCAAATCCCTCGATGTGCATAGGCGCCTGAGTCAGTCCTATAGCATCCTTCAGATCCTTTACGCCATCGTGCACAATCTCATCTTCGCTCTCTCCGAGGATGAGTATCTTGCGAAGAGCCCTGTAGGCATTCTTGTTCGCCATTTCCACAAGCTCGGTGCCTCTCCCGTCGGATGGAACGAATAACTCAACTGAGTGATCATACGGTTCTTCAAGCCACTTTCCGAGTTGAACCATATCAGGAATCTCACATGGGAGTAATATCTCATCGGGAAGCCGAGGGATTGTGAAGTAGAACTGTTCGATGAAAGCTGTAAGCACTTGAGTGTCAGTCACATCCAGATCTACTTCGAAGTAGAAGTTGTCTTGACCTATTAGTCGACCGTTTCGAACGATTAGCATTTCAACAAGAGCCGCCTGCTCTGTTCTGGAGATGCCCAAGACATCTCTGTTGGCTCCATGAATCTCAACGACCTTCTGTCGGCTCATGATTATCTCAATGTCTGTCAGCCGGTCCCTGATTTCCGCGGCTTTCTCGAAGTCCATGCTTGCCGAGGCGTCGTCCATCTGGCTCTTTAGGATCTCAGTTAGCTCTTCTGAGCGACCCTCAAGATACAGACACATCTGTTCAACGAGAAACCGATACTCAGCGACGGTGACATGTTGTTTGCATGGGCCGGCAC
>CAYFTD010000003.1:0-2435 GCA_964345915.1 uncultured archaeon | reverse complement strand
TTCTCCTTGTCACTCTCTGGAGGACAGACCGCCGTCAGATCAATCATATCGTAGGTCGATTTGCTATCTACTGCATCCTTCAAATGCTGGTAGAGGGCCGCCCTTGCCCCCTGGAGGATTTTGCTGTCGGAGTTGATGCCTAGAGCTCTCAATCCTGAGAGGATATTACCAGTGGCCAGAGGGTCAGATTCTTCCATATCTTTGAAGTCTGGCCAGTTCCCATCCTCGTATTGCATGTGCATCAGGAAGTCCCTGGCCCTACGTAGACGTTCTTCGTCCTCGAAATCAGCAAGACATAATGCTTCAAGGGCCTTGCCAGTGAGCCATGTCAAGGTCTTTCCTACGGGATACCATCTTCTTCCCCATGTCATTCCATATCGATCCTGGATCAGTGGATCCAAATTCAAGGTTTCAGAGAACCCGCCGTCTGCTTTTTGGCGTGAAACTAGAAACTTCACCATCTTCTGAATCAGTTCACCATGAGTCTTCTTGAACTTCGTCAGAAGAGGCAGCATCTCCGAGGTTTCTTTCACAGAACTCGGATTTCCCTTGATGAGATCGAAAGGGACGCCTCCATCCTTGTTGAGCAATGTCTCGAGGTCACCCAGGACGTCATCGACAATGTCTTCCGGAAGCTTGTACCCGGCAGAAACCAGGCGCATCTTGTCCGCGATATTCCCATTTTCCAATATGTAGCTCTGAAGGTCGTAGAAATGGTCCGCACTAGTATCACTCATGAAGACTCCACCTATGTGTCAAAAGAACGACTTGCGAAGAGCACCTCCGATACGTGGCAGCTGATAAAACGGCTCTTCTTCTCAAATACAATTACCTTCCGCATCTTGCCATTTTAAAGATTGTCCGATTCGCATCAATCCTCGGACTCAAAGTGCTCAAGAATGGCTTTCCTTCGCTCCCTGCGCTCGTCTTCTGAGATATCTTCCTGTTGCTTGTCGTCCTCTTCAACAACGACAATCTTCTCACGAGGACTGTGCTTGATTCTATACTCCACCTTGTACTCAGGCTTGGATCTCATGGTCTTCTCATGACCACATTCCCTACACCTCAGAATCGCCTTCTTACCGCTTCTTTTTGGAAGCATCAAAGCGCCACACTTCTCGCAGAACTCCACGTCGCTCTCCCCGACATAGTTTTTGGTCCGCATGCTCGTTGATGAAGCTCATTTAAGTTTGACTGTTGAGCAGGAAATGATGAAAACCACGAGTTCAGACCAACAACTGAAAGAAACACTTATGATGAAGTGACTACGGCGGCCGTTTCATTCTCAGTAACATCTTCCCTCTCGAAGGATGTAGTGAAACATGGTTCGAGTCATCCCTTTCAGAGCGTTAAGATATGACGAAACGAAGGTTGGAGACCTTAGTAAGGTCGTAGCTCCACCCTACGACATCATAAAGGGTCAGAAGGTCGACGAGCTTCAGTCACTCTCCGACTACAACATCTCTTGGATAATCAAGAACAAGCCCCGAGATGGTGACACGCCTGAGAGCAATCAATACACCAGGGCAAGGGATATTCTGAACCAGTGGGTGGATGAGAATGTCATGAAACAGGACGAACGGGAGGCATTCTACGTCTACGGACAGAACTTCACCGTGAACAACCAAGAGCTGTTTAGATTTGGGTTCGTAGGTCTCATTCTCCTAGAGGATTTTACACAAGACGCTCCAGAGAGCGGGAAGTTCGCCGGGGTTCTACAACACGAAGAAACATTGCCCAAGGACATCCAAGACAGGCTCAGCCTGTGTAGAGCATGTATGACACAGTTCGGACAGATATTCGTGATATATCCGGACCCCAAAGGCGATGTTGATGCGGTCCTTGAGAGGCATATGAAGCAGAAACCTACTGTCGATATCACAGACGGTGATGGTATCCGGCACAGGATTTGGATGATTGATGATGCCGATGACACGAAGTTCATCACCAGACACATGAATGAGAAGTACATAATCATAGCCGATGGACACCACAGGTACAAGACGGCACTCGCCCTCTCCAGAGAGAATCCAGAGCTTGAGAGTGCCAAGTACAGAATGCTAACATTTGTGAACATCTCGAACCCAGGGCTAGTCATTCTCCCGACTCATCGAGTCGTTCAGAATCTGGATGATTTCTCGAGAAAGGAACTACTCGCAAGGTTTACCCAGCACTTCACCATTGATTCGTTCGACAAGAGGGAAGACATGTTCAGTCTCATGGCTGAGAGGTTCGATAGCGGAGCACACACTTTTGGTCTGTTCGTGAATGACGGAAACTTCTATGCCCTCACATTGAATGATCCAGACCTGATGAATGACGTGCTTCCAGACAAGTCTCGTGAACATCGTGGTCTCGATGTAGCTATTCTGCACTCGCTTATCCTTGGCCGTATGTTGGGGATTGATAGAGAGAAGCTCGCTCAGGGCACAATG
>CAYFTD010000002.1:0-4151 GCA_964345915.1 uncultured archaeon | reverse complement strand
AACGTCAAGAAAACGAGGGATTCGAGATGGCGGAGGTATTCACAAAACCGTCACGACGCATTCGAAATATGGTGGCGAAAGAACTCCGTCTAATAGTCAAAGACAAGGTAGCATTGATTTCTTCCTGCTCCCCGCGGCTCTGATAGGAATGCTGTGGTGGGTCACTGACATGAGCGAGTTGGGCGACCTTGATATGGGAGGTGGTGGCGGCTTTGGAGGCGGCACAACAAACGAAACGGAATCGAGCGGGGGGTTGGTCCTCGGTCTCATCGATCGTGACACCACGAGGACCTATGATGGAGAGGATCTCTCGGAGAACTTTACCGCCTTCCTAGAAGAAATGGTAAACGAGCTGATAATATACGACAACGAAGAAGAAGCGTTCAATGACCTCTACTTCATGCGGATCGACGGTTTCGTGGTCATTCCAGACGGTTTCGAGGCAAATCTGACAATAAACGAGCCAACCTATGTCGAGATGCATGTCGACGCAACTGATCTCATAGGGCAGCAAAGTGTGATGGGAACAGTACAGGCAGGCATCATCCTGTTTAGAGCATCAAAGCTTTGGATCAGGTCGGAAGTGTTTCCTTCAATGATGATTGAGTTTGCTCCTGAAGGAGGTTATCTTGTTTCTACGTTTGGAGGATTCATTGTTGTCTTCTCATCGTATCTAGGGATTGCTATGACTTCTGCTCAGTCGATTGTAGGGGATATACCCCTTCGGAGAATGCTTCTAACACCAACGAACAGACTGGAGGTCATAGTGGCAAAAGTAATCGGTTATCTAGTAATCGGATTCTTCCAATCACTTCTTCTGATCTCCCTTTGGGTGTTGGCTTTTGACTTGAACTTGAACACGGGCTTTGAGTCCCTCATCATCATCATGAGCCTGACTTCACTCACAGGCTCTACTACAGGGATATTGATCTCGTCAATTGCGGGAACAAGACTCCAGGCAAATCAGATGTTTCTCTTCGTATTGTTCGCATCTATCATACTTGCGGGCTTCTTCATAGATGTTGGAGCCCTCGACGAAGTCCTGCCACTGAACCAAGGAATGAATCTCCTCATTGCCACGGCATTTAAGGGACTCACTCTAGTTGATGTGTGGAGTTCAGTGCTAAGACTTCTGGCATTCTCTATCATGGCTATTCTACTTGCCTCATTCATCTTCTCAAGGAAACCGACACTAGACTAAGGTGACCGTAATGGTGGAAAGAAGTGGAACTGATCTAGCTCGGCCTGAAGGAGTTCCCTCCTTTGTGGAAGAGGCCTACTACTCGGGAGCACGTTTGGCCGAGGCCATTGACTGGTGTCTCACCAGAAAGGATCGTGAGCTTCACTGTGATGTACAAGGGGTCCTGACCTCCAATGGACGAAACGTGAAGTTCAAGGGACGAATCCTCAAAGTGAAGAAAGGTGTTCTCACAAGACGGATTGCCGTTCTCGTAGAAGAGGACCTACGGAGGACACGTAGGGGTGACCTAGATATGGTTCTGACCGTCGGCGGGAGTGGGGCCACTCAAGAAGATGTCGCGGCGACTGAGATTACTCTTCAAAACTACTTGAAGAGGAATCTTTCAGAGGACCTATACTATGATGGTCGTGATCTGCAGCAGGCTGTGAAGGAGCTAGTTAGAATAAGGAGCGAACAGAGCATATGTACAGTATGGGGCAAGAGAGCATCAGACAAGCTGCCCATCATGATCAACGGAATTGTTGTGGGCTTTTCAACGGAGGCGCTTCAACCGCAAAAGGGGACCATTCTCCCAGAGGGTTTCCTTGAAGTCCGCGTTGAGCCTGAAGGTGTCATCGGAGACCCCAAGATCTACCTCGTTGCACAGCCTCAGCTATTGATCGGGCCTAGGTCCAACCCAAATCTCACAATAATCGCAGACAAAGTGTATATTCAGCCCTTCGCATGGAAAGAGGCCCCGGCATACCGTGATGTCCTGGAGGCGAGGAATCTGACGGTCAAGCTTAGGTCCGGGCAGAGACTCATTGAGAATGTCACATTTGCGGTGCAGGAGGGGGAGATGCTTGCAATCATCGGAGAGTCTGGTGCAGGTAAGTCCACTACTGTCAAAGCACTCATTGGTGACATCCCCAGCACGGGCGTAGCAAGAATCGCTGGCATTGATTCGAGGCAGACAACCAAGGTACGCCATTTCTTCGGATACTGTCCACAGGACCTCTCCTACATGTATGAGACCTTCACTCCGCTGGAGAATATAATCGCATTTGGAAAGCAATATGACATTCCAGAATGGCAGCTCATTCAGCGAGGGAAGTCGCTGCTCCGGGATTTCGGGATTCTTGACAAGGGCAATAACCCCACCAAGGAACTGAGCGGGGGAGAGCAAAGGAGAGCATCTATTGGTGTTGCCATGGCCCACATGCCGAAAGTACTCTTGATGGACGAGCCCACCAGTGGACTTGATCCGGACAATAGAACGGAGCTATGGCAGTATCTGAACTACATAAACCAAGAGTATGGAACCACTATAATCGTCATCACACACTACCCTATCGAGTCCGAGTTCTGCGACAAGGTCGCTGTCTTCATGCGAGGAAAGAGCCTTGTATCATATGGAAGCCCACAGAATCTGAAGGAGACGATGCCTAACAATGGGTTCTCAGTCGGAGTTGTGCTCGAGGAAGTTGATCCTCGTGCTAGGGCCACTCTAGAAGCCGTAGATGGAGTCAGATTCGTCCTACAGCGGGGCGAGCTCTTGAAGGTTTTCACAGACCAGGCACTTGAGGTCACTGCGGAGAAGTGTGTTACAGCACTTAAAGAGAAGGCCATTCCAGTCAAGATTGTGAAGACAAAGGCTGTGGCTGATATGGTCGACTATTACATCGCAATCACCAGAGGACTGATCACAGGCACGGTAGAGAAGTGATTCCATGGTCATGGCAAAGCGCCGAAGAGCAATGCAATGGAGAAGGCTCTTCGCGTCTATGTTGATAGCGCTCATGACAGTTAGTGCTATTGCTGGCGCTGCGCCAATCGGCTCTGATACAACATTGGGCCAGAGTGCTGAGAGCAAGATTGACAGCTCTCTCCTCGACCGCACAGAGTCGGAGGAAACCCTCGACCTGCTTGTCACATACGATACTGCCGCTAGTGAGTTCAAGGCTCGTAATGCCATAGCGCTATATGACAGGTCTGCTGAGATTGTTGACACATACGATGAACTCAACATGATACGTGTGAAGCTAATAGGCAGGGCAATCTCCAGACTTGCCGAAGAGGAATTCATCACAGGCATTTGGTCGAACGAGGTGCAGGAGATATACCAGTCATTGTCGATCTCAGCCTCGAGCTTCGCCGCTGAAGATTACGATTCACCTGTCAACACGACCGGTGCAAGGGCTCTATGGGACCAGGGATATAATGGCACAGGAGTCGTCATCGCCGTGTTGGACACAGGAGTAGATACGAGTCACGAGGATGTGAACAAGGTCAATGCGTATGCATCATTTGTCGAGGCTGACACACTCCCAACCGACATAATCGGCCATGGGACCTATGCAGCATCAATCGCTGCAGGTACTGGAAACATGTCCAACGGCCTCTACGCAGGAATTGCACCTGGTGCCACTCTGCTGTCGGCCAAGGTGACACTGGGGGGACTCTTCGCTGCTCCCAGCTGGATAGTGTCAGGAATAGAGTGGGCATGTAGTCGTGGAGCAGACATCATACTCCTCCCATTCAATACCTTTGGCGCTCCAGGCGATGCAGTGACCAAGGCTGTGAAAGAAGCTACAGAAAAGGGAGTACTTGTTGTGGCCGCTTCAGGTGACGACGGACCTGACTATATGACGGTGATGTCACCTGGAGGTTCGGCTGAAGCTCTAACAGTTGGAGCCTATGACACGGAGAAACAAGAGATTCCCGACTTCTCTGGAAGGGGTCCATCTCTCTCGCTTCTGACCAAACCGGATCTAGTAGCTCCGGGTGTGGGAATAGTAGGCGCAAAACTGGGCCCAGGACTGGCAGGTCTGGGCTTCGGCGATTTGGACCTCGGAGGCCTTGGTGATATCTCCGGACTTTTCGGAGGTGGTTCTCTAGGTGAAACTGTTGATGAGAACTACACAGTTTCAGATACAACAACAGCCTCGGCTGCAATTGTCGCCGGAGCAGC
>CAYFTD010000001.1:0-3548 GCA_964345915.1 uncultured archaeon | reverse complement strand
AGCTCGAGTATATCCTCCAAATGATAAGTGAGTATCCTGAGGACATATCGATTCTGAATGGTACCGACCAAGTGTATCCATTCGTCTTCTTGTACGGCAACACAGAGGATTTTGGTGAGTTGCCTGTGCAGTACACTCTCTGGTCCAGTCCTGTAATGATGCAGTTTGAACCCAATGCTGCACCATCGTTGTTGGTTGAGAGTCCAACCTCAGTTGATCCACTCGTCTGGGTGGACGAGTTCAAGGTGAATGCCACAGACAACACCTTTGTCAGAAGAGTGAATTACAGAGTTGACAATGAGAACTGGACGGAGATGGAGTTCAATTTCCTATCTGGTCTATGGGAGTACCGTGTAGACCTATCAGGCTACGCCGAAGGTCCACACACCATTTGGTTTAGTGGAACTGACCCGACAAATTCGACCAGTGTGACTTCTGTCAATGTGACAATCGCGCGGCCATACACTCCATATCTTGGCATGAAGCTTGATGTGTTGAGATCCTACCTGACTGAAGCGTACCACACGGCGCAGGTACAAGATCGATATACAATGACCAACAATGGTTCAGCGGCCATAGGAGCGTTGGAACTGTTCCTTCCACTGGAATATGCCTCCAATTTCCTTTCTCTTACGGCAGTAGACTCTGAGGGCAACGATGTTGAGGTCAACAGGCTTCAGGACCAAGGAAGTATGATGCATTGGCGACTGCATCTCTACGAACCCGTAGATTATGGACAGACCTATGTTTTCACCACCACCATGCGAGTGCATGCTTTCGATGTCTTGACGAATGATATCAACAGAGAATACGACTTGAAATTCTTGAAGTTCCCGGTTCTTCCCTATCCGATAAGCAGTGCCTCCTTTCGCCTGGTCCTCAGAACAGGTGACTCTCTCGCACCGAATCTCGAAAGTCCTGATACAACGATGGACAATCTGCCTCCTTTTACGATAGAGGAGTTCGCAACCGCTTTTCGGTCCTTCTCCCCATTCATTGTAGCTGATCGGATTACAGCAGTGACCGTTGATCCATGGGGCTGGCTATCATATAGAGAAACCATCACTCTGCACAATATTGGCCCTTCTGGGACTCCTGAAAGCACGGTCTCCTTTATCCTGCCTGCGTTTTCCACTGGGATAAGAATCTTTGACCGAGTTGGCATCTTGGCAAAATCGCAATCCTCTCTATCAGGAGAGTGGAATGTATCAAGAGTAGTTGAGATTGACCTACTGGGTGACCGGTTCGGTGAACAGCTCCAGCCAGGATACTCCTACAAGTTCAATATCGACTATTTGATTCCAATTAGCGAGTATGAGCAGCTTGCAGAAGGCGCTAACCTCTTGAAGCTACCCATGGGTAGCATTCAGGAGATTATTGCTCTGACACACACAATCGATCTAGTCTTGCCCTATTCCGTGGATACATTGGAGGCCTATGGCAGCTATAGGCTTCTATTCGGTGTGTTTGATACGACTCTCCGATACCAATTGACCAATACTTCTGAATATAATCCTGCAGAAATCCAGCTTCTCTATCGGACATCACCAATCGTCTTTGTGAGACCTCTAGCCTTCGCTCTCATAATGGGTCTCATTGCCCTTGCATACATCGCTTACAAAGGAATCGACACAGGGGTCAGGCCAGAAGACCTGGAAGATGACGAGATGCCGACTGCTGACAAGCGGCAGGTTGGTGCACCACCCATTCTGCTGAGGGACTTTGCCAATCTCTACTCAAAGAAGACTGCCCTGAGCATGGATTTGGAAAAGCTCGAGGCTGCAAGAAGAAGAGGTAAGGTCAAGAAGAGAGAGTTCATGATACGTGAGCGTGACATAAAGTCGCAGCTTGAACAGATTGACTCTCAGCTCCCTTCACTCAAGAATGATCTTGGCGGGTACGGCACTAGGTATAGAGATATGATCTCCCAAATCGAGCTTCAGAATGAGAGGATTGAGGGTGCCAAGGCAGGTCTCCGTCAATTGCTCTTGCGAAAGAAGAAGCAGAGAATCAGTCGTGTAGCTTTTGAGAGGTCCCGTCAGGACTACCTAAAGACCATTCAGAAGGCCACGACAGCCATCGATCGAATCCTGCTCTCAATTCAGGAGGAAGCCGGTGAGATCTAGGCACTCGGTGTCATATTCAGCAAGTCTTATCAAACACAATCACAAGTGAATTTCCCCCTTGGGGGCGTAGATATGAATAAGTTCTTGAATCGTGATGAAGTCAGTGCTCGTGATTTGCTTAGTCCTAATACGAAGGCTTTGCAGATGTATCAGTATCTTGCAGGATCTCCCAAGGTACAGACCTATCTCCGAACAGCGAATAGGATGGCCGTTTCCAGGCTTGGCTACACTGATCATGGGCATGTCCATGCCGAGGTGGCGACTTGGAACGCCCTAAAGATATTCGACATTTTGGATGAAACATTTCAACCCAATGTAGTTGCTGAAGGCATCGGTGATACCGATGATGCCCGCCTTGTTGTACTAGCCTCCACGTATATCCACGACATGGGCATGGTGGTCCACAGGAACGAACATCCGCAGGCCTCATTGGCACTGGCCATCCCGATATTAGAGCCAAAGCTGACCGAGATATATGATGACCCCGCCAAGGCAACTGACATCATGAGCTTCATTCTCCACGGAATCTATGCTCACGATGATGACACGCAGTGTTTGACATTTGAGGCCGGAATCACAAAGCTTGGCGATGGGTGCGACATGACCAAGGGTCGAACGATTATTCCATTTCAGAAGGGCAAAGTCGATATTCACTCTGTTAGCGCCATGGCAATCCGAGACATAATCCTCGAGAAGGGAGAAGATACTCCGCTTCGGATAACAGTCGCCATGGATAACCCTGCAGGAGTGTTTCAAGTTCAAGCAGTTCTGGAGAAGAAGATATCGACTTCAGGGCTAAGTGACCACATTGGAATAGACGTATTGGTCAATGGCAACCGTCTTGTGCTGACTCAAGTTAAGAGACTGTTCAGAGTCCAGCTGGAGGACTCGCCTGAATCAATCAGCGTGAAGGAGAAGTAGGTGGTAGCCCCGCCAGGACTCGAACCTGGGTCTGTGAGGCCAAAACCCACAATGCTTGACCGCTACACCACGGGGCTATGTTTGTCAAATCGTAAGGGAAGTGCTTTCAGCTTTCCGACGTCAGACCGAAGGGAACTCCCTTTTCAAGGATTTCGGATGGTATACGGTCCCTCCACCTCTTCAGGAAATCGTCCTCAGCCTTTCTCTGTCTTCCCGTCATTCTAAGGTCATCAGGAAGCATGCAAGGAATTCCACTGATTACAGGATACCAGCGATTGCACCTCTGACAGGTTATGAGCGCCTCATCAATCTCCTCGAAGTCCTTTCCCTCTACTTGTCCAGTGTGGCTCTCATAAACATCGAGATGGAGCTCACTCCTGCAGTCCTTTATCGGGCAGACAAGTATGTCCATCAACCAGGGCTTCAAACGTACACAACTCCTGTGTAAAGGGCACTCAGGTGGACACCAATAAAAAGCATTCGAGATGTCTACTGCGGTTC